>JACCVS010000786.1 GCA_013698055.1 Acidobacteriota bacterium | reverse complement strand
AACTTTCCTCTGTGACCGCTGTTCCACTTTTGCGACGCCGTGCCATAGGCGCACGGAACGTGCTATCATGCGCCCATGGAACTTCAAAAAATCTTACGTCTATGTGACGGTTCATGTTAAGTCCCTTCTCTTAAAAGCGTCATGACCCCGTGCGTGCTCCGATTTGATTCAGGAACCTTGGTGCTGGATGGCGTGGATCGTTCAGCGAAATTGCCGACTCACTTTAAGTGGGATGAAAGGGTTTTGCGCTGGAGGTCTCCGGCCTGGGCCTACCGCCACGTCATCAAAGATTTTATTCGCACCCAAACTCCTTACGAAGATCAAGCCCGAAGATATGACAAGTTTGACTTCGCGCTGAAGACGCAAACCGCGCCGCGCCCGTACCAGCAGCAGGCGATAGAGGAGTGGCGGCGGAAGGAACGCTGTGGCGTCGTCATCCTCCCGACAGGCGCGGGCAAAAGCCTGGTCGCGCAAATGGCGATTGAGCGCACAGGGCGCTCCACCCTGATCGTCGTTCCGACCATTGATTTGATGAACCAGTGGTATGACCTGCTGCTCTCATCGTTTCAGGCTGAAGTGGGTTTGATCGGTGGAGGCTACTACGAGTTGGGCGCTTTAACGATCACGACTTATGCCTCTGCTTTTCGCTTCATGGAACGACTGGGGAATCAATTCGGTCTGCTCATTTTCGATGAATGCCATCATCTTCCGAGTAGCATTTATCGCTACGCAGCCGAGTTGTCAATTGCGCCATTTCGTCTCGGTCTGACTGCTACACCGGAACGTGCCGATGGCGAAGAACGCAGTCTCAATCAACTGATCGGGCCGATCCTTTACCGTCGTGAAGCTCAGGAGATGGCCGGTGAATACCTGGCCGATTACAGGATCGAGCGCCTCAATGTCAGATTAAGCCCGGAAGAGCGTGTTCTTTATCAAAGTGAGAGAAACATTTTCCGCCGGTTCCTGAATGATAAAGGAATTAACTTTAGCGACCCCACGGGTTGGGGGACATTTATTAAGCTGAGCGCGAGAAGCGAAGAGGGGCGTCGTGCCATGCTGGCTTACCGGGAGTCAAAGCGCATCGCTTTGGGTGCCGAGTCTAAACTGCGCGTGCTGGCTGATTTGCTCTTCCGTCACAAAGGGGAGCGGACGCTCATCTTCACCGCCGACAATGAGATGGTCTATCGCATCTCGGAGAAGTTTTTGATTCCGGCGATTACGCATCAAACCGGGATCAAAGAGCGGCGCGAATGGCTCGAAGCCTTTAATCAAGGCAAGGTGCTGGCGCTCGCCACTTCGAAGGTCTTAAACGAAGGCGTCAATATCCCGGAAGCCACAGTCGCTGTTATTTTGTCAGGCTCAGGCTCGACGCGCGAGCACATCCAGCGGTTGGGGCGCATCCTCAGAAAACAACCCGGCAAGGAAGCCATCCTTTATGAAGTGATTGCCAGCGAGACGACCGAAGAGGGCATCAGCGAGCGGCGCGGCAACAGCAATCAGTTTCGTGAAGCAAGCTCCAGCCCATTTTCAGGATGGACGAGGTGAAGGCTTAATGTTAACGGCTGATCTAGCGCAGAGCTTTCGTAGAGGCAATCGCGTGCGACCACTCTACATTCCTCTTGACGATCAAGATTATCTTCAAGACGCCTCCCACCTGATAAAACTCTTCACAGAGCATGAGGGACTGGCTCGACGTGAGCTTGATCAAGCTCTGGAAGCATACGTCGGCACGGGGACCGACTATAAGCTACTGCGTGGCTTCATCAAGCTGTTGATGGATAGATGCAGCTTTGAAACTTCCAGCGCCGTAGACCCCGTAGAGATTCGGCGCACGCTTTTTCTCACAGCCTGCACTCAGCATCCCGTGACGCAGGATGAAAGCGCGCGGGTTAAAGTGATCGCGGAGACTGCTCGCGAGTTGGACTGCGCGCCTGAAGTAGTGACGGAAGGACTCTATGCGGATTTACCGGAGAACCAGAAACTCGCTGACTTCAAGCAACTCAGTAGCAGCGAACTTCTCAACCTCTACAATCTGGCTCAAGCGCAAGCCCTGCTGTACCGCTCGACGGAGATGCGTCTCTTTGTCGAAACGCAACATCCGGACTCTTATCGTGAACTGTTCAGCGCGATCAAGGCATATCGTCTGATTCACACCATTAAAGGAAGCCCACAGACGGGCTACGAAGTTCGGCTTGACGGTCCCGTCTCGATTTTCCATCACTCGCAAAAGTACGGCATCCAGATGGCCGTCTTTCTGCCGGCACTGCTGCTGTGCAGGAATTGGCGAATGCAGGCACAGATTGCGCTGCCAGGTTCAAATGGTTCTCCTGCAACTACTGCCTTCTTCGAGCTAGACCATACTCAAAAGCAGCTTCACTCCCATTACCAGAGCGCAGTGCCGCTGGAAAATCCCAGCTCAGAGAAACTGGCCGCCAACTGGGGGCGGGTGGAGACTTCATGGCAGTTGGAAGCAAGCCGTGAGGTGATAGATTTGGGCGAGAGCGCATTTATCCCGGATTACCGGCTTCGCCATCGCGCTGATGGACACCTTTTTCATCTGGAAGTCTTAGGTTTCTGGACGCCGCAGCATCTCAAAGCGAGGTTAAGAGCGTTTGAGCATGCGGGCGTGAAGAATTTCATCCTTGCGGCATGGGATGAACTACGCGGCAGTCGTGATCCGCTGACAAGAGTTCCGCCTCACACTATTATCTTCAAAAGAAGTCTCGATCCCGTCGCAGTCGAGCTGGCCGTTAATGATTTGATCTTTCAGGATCAGTAATTCTAGGGTACCTGAGCTTCATCGAGATTATGTTAACGGCAGCGAGACAACGCTCAGGGCAGAAGGTCGCGGCCTGGGAAGTGGAAAGAAGCGAGGGGCCGTTTCTTTGTTTCTGCTGCAAACAACTTGTGACGCTCCGAAGAGGGGAGATCAAAGCCCCGCACTTCGCGCACATCCCTCCCGTCACCTGCGAATATGGGACGGGCGAATCCGAAGCCCACCGCCGCTGCAAGATCGCTCTCTATGAGAGTTTATCCATGCATCCACGCGTCAGAAAATGCGAGATGGAAAGAGACTTGGGCACAGTCCGCCCGGATGTGAGCGCGTATATCAACGATGTCCCGGTAGCCATCGAAGTGCAGCTCAGTAATTTATCCTTCACCCGAATCCAGTACCGCACCGCTGAATATGCGCGCAAGGGAATCTATGTCTTGTGGCTCCCAATTCGGACATCAGATTTCCA
>JACCVS010000713.1 GCA_013698055.1 Acidobacteriota bacterium | reverse complement strand
CCCTTTGAGCTTAAAACCGGCAAACCCGTCAAGTCTTCGTCGAAAGCTCCGACCTACACGGCTGTCTTCGGCCAAACGATGTGCGAGTTGATGGCGAAGGATGAAAAGATTGTCGCGCTGACCGCGGCGATGCCCGACGGAACGGGCGTGGATATGATTCTGGAAAAGTACCCTGAGCGCGCCTTCGACGTTGGCATCGCGGAGCAGCACGCCGTCACGTTTTCGGGCGGCATGGCGTGCGAAGGCTTGAAGCCCGTCGCGGCAATTTATTCGACATTTCTACAACGCGGATTCGACCAGGTGATGCATGACATCTGCACTCAGAATCTTGATGTGACGTTTGCGCTTGATCGCGGAGGCGTGGCCGGCCCCGATGGGCCGACGCATCACGGGCTTCTGGACATAGCCTATCTCAGGCCGATGCCGAACATGATCCTGATGGCCCCGAAGGATGAAGGTGAACTGCGCGACATGCTCCTGACCGCCATAGAACATCCGGGGCCAGCGGCTTTACGCTACCCGCGCGGTAGCGGCATAGGGTGTGACATCAGCCGCGAACCGCAGTTTCTGGAAATTGGCAAGGGAGAAATCTTGCGTGATGGCGGCGACGTAGCCGTTGTGGCCTATGGCTCGATGGTACACCCGTCGCTCGCGGCGGCTGAAAACCTGGCGAAAGACGGAATCGAGACGACAATTGTCAACGCGCGCTTCGTCAAGCCACTGGACGCCAGCCTCCTGCTCGCGCTGGCGCGCACAAAACGTCTGATCGTGACAGTCGAGGAAGCCTATCTCGCGGGCGGCTTCGGGTCAGCCGTGATGGAGTTACTTGAAGAGAATAACCTGCTCGATCAAGTCAGGGTCGTGCGGATGGGCATTCCCGACCGTCTCGTCACGCACGGCGACGCGAAACTCCTTCTCGCGAAATATGGGCTTGATTCAGACGGAATTTACACGCGGGTGAAAGAGAGCGTGGAGGTTCTGGAAGATCGCCGCGCCAAAAGACAAAAAGTAAGAAGCTGAACAGCAGAATCCAGAAGTCAGAATTCAGGAGTCAGAAGAATAGAGAATCAGAAGAAGAACGGTTTCGACCTCTTCATTCTGGATTCCAAATTCTGACTCCTGAATTCTCTTTTTATGCACTATATCGTTCCCTCTTGTGGCAACAAGCGGACGCAATCGGGCACACTTGCATCAAAGTTAGCGGATTTGGAGCGGGTTTTCAATAAATAGCCTGTTGTTAAAGTTCGCGACGTTTGTGGCCTCAATTTTGCAATGGAAACGAACAGAACCCCCGGCAACAATTTATTTGCAACAAATTCGGACGGCGAGATTATTGAATTAAGCTCACCTTAGAAAAAAATATGTCAGAGAGACGAAAAATTATCATCGAGACCGGAGCAGGTTCGGACGAGCCGCTTCCGACGCCGCATTTTGATGCCGAAGCGACCCTGACAGCGCGTCCCGTTGTGCCGCTGGCAGATCAAGAGATTTATCAAAGACCTTACGGTAATTACACCAGGCGCGCTGACAAACCGTTTTGGAAGCGTCCGGCGCTGCTTGCCTTGATAGTTCTGATCGCTATCAGTGTCGGCGTCGCGGCAGGACTGGCGATAGGTATTTACAGGAATCGCACCACGGCGGAAGCTCCGGTTGCGACCGCACCATCTTCTACGGTGGAAGGCGCGAGCGCCGATCAGCAGGTCGTTGAGTCGCCTCAGCCTGCGCCGATGACGCCAGCGCGCGCGGCTGTCCCGGATGAGCCGGAAGAGTCGGAAGCGCCGCAGGCTGAGCCGAAAGATGAGCCGCGCGAGCGAACCGCCCGGAATGAGCAAAAAGATGACGACGACGAAGTGAGGCCGCCCGTTGAAGTGAAGCAGCCTGCCGTGCGCGAGAGACAACCCGCCAAAACCGACGATGACAATATCGAGGTTGAACGCGAGGCGAGGCAAGCGGAGAAGGAACAGAGGCGGGAGGAGCGCAGAGCGGAGCGCAGGGAGCGACGGCGCGGGCGCGATAATGATGTAAACGCCCCGCGCGGGATTGAGCGCGTCGGAAGAGAAGTTGACCGCATCAGAGAAATTTTCGAGGGTCGGCAGCCATAAGACAAGGCAAAATTAAAAATGTAAAATGCAAAAGTGAGGACGAAGAGCAAATCTTCCATCCTCACTTTTGCATTTTACATTTTTTGCATTTTACATTCAGATGAGTCGAGAGCGCATTGACAAACTGTTGGTCGAGCGTGGGCTGGCGTTGTCACTCGCGAAGGCGCAGGCGCTCGTGATGGCGGGCACCGTACTCGTGGGCGACCAGCGCGTCAGCAAGCCTTCGGAGATGTTCAATGTTGATGCCGCGATTCGCGTCAAGGGGGCTGATGATCCCGCTTCGCGTTATGTCGGGCGCGGCGGCCTGAAGATGGAAGCAGCGCTCAGAGAATTTAAGTTGGACGTGACGGGGCTTGTGTGCCTGGACGTTGGCGCTTCAACCGGAGGGTTTACGGATTGCCTGTTGCAGCACGGCGCGCGGCGCGTCGTGGCAATTGATGTCGGGTATAATCAACTCGACTGGCGCTTGCGAACGGACGCGCGCGTCGAATCGAGAGAGAGCGTCAACGCGCGCTATTTGAAGCCGGAAGATTTTGCAGAGAAGTTTGACCTGGCAGTGATGGATGTATCATTCATCTCGGCGACGAAGGTGATGCCTGCCATCACACGACTGTTGACGGAAGATGCGCAGCTCGTTACGCTCATCAAGCCGCAGTTTGAAGTCGGGCGTGGCGAAGTCGGACGCGGCGGCATCGTTCATGACCCATCAAAGCACGCGCGCGTGGTTGAGGAGGTCAACGAGGCAGCGCGCACTCTCGGTCTCTACCTGCGCGGCCTGATCGAATCGCCTCTGCGCGGCGCGGATGGTAATCTTGAGTTTCTCGCCCTCTACGAGAAGGGAAGCTCCAATGAGCATCAATGACATGCGAAACGCCATTGAGTTTTTGCTTCAAAGTCAGGCTAACTTTGAGGTTCAATCAGAAAAAAACAATTGGCAATTGAATTTCGGCAGAGATGTTGTCAAGCGAGAGAACTCTTGATGTTTGAGGAAAGTAAAGAACACGCAGCGCTCGCCCGGCTTCAGCACGCTAAGTCCGCTTATCAGAGTTTCATCAAATTGAATTACGAACAGGCGGCGGAGAATTGCGGCACGTGCCCGACGCGCGGCGTTTGCTGCACGGACGCGCATTTCGTCAACGTTCACATCACAAGGCTCGAAGCTGTGGCGATCCGCGAGACGCTCAGGCGCACGCCGCGTCTGAATGAAGCTGGACGGCGCGCGGTTTACC
>JACCVS010000687.1 GCA_013698055.1 Acidobacteriota bacterium | reverse complement strand
ACTCGCGCCTGAAGGTGACGATGTTCTCGCCCTCGCGCCAGTTCAATCCGTTCGCAACTGTGGAGAGCGCGTCCGAAGTGTTACGCATGAAGGCGACCTGACGGGGCTGCGCTCCGAGCATCCCGGCAGCGAGTTTGCGCGCCCGCTCCCTGACGGCAACCCACTTACGGTAATTGAGAGACCCGCTCTCGGCCACGTCTCGCATCTGGGCAGAGACAGCCTCGATGGTCTTGATGGGCGGAGGCGAAACCGCCGCATGGTTCAGGTAGACCATGCGCTCCGTATGAAAAAAGAGAGAGCGTAAGCTGTCATTCATAAGTTTTATGTAGATGATGCCGCGCTCATGAAATTAGCACGCAGCTTTGCCTTTTTAATAGTTCAGTGGCAGTGTCTCTTCACCAATCTTCCCCGCCTGCATGAAATGAATTGCGCTTCAGACGCCAAGTATAACTCAACTGCGCGGGGAGCAACGGGACGCCCGCCGAAATTTCATAGATGTTAAGCGCGCCGTGACTTACCTTTGTCCGGTACACACATGGCAGAATGACCACGCTTCGGGTAAGGTACGGAAAGAAATCGGGAAGGGAACATCCATAAAGAGCATGGCAATCATCGGCATCGTCGCCGTCAGTAGAAACGGAGCCATAGGCCGTGGGGGCACAATTCCCTGGCACTACTCCGCGGACTTGAAGTTTTTCAAGCAGCAGACCGTTGGTAACGTTTGCGTGATGGGCTACCGAACTTGGGCTTCGCTCAAAAAGCCCTTGCCGAACAGGCTCAACCTCGTCATGAGCAGGCAAGCGGAGATTGAAGCGCAGGGCGGCGTGATCGTTTTGAGAGACAAGCAAGCGGTGCTGTCATTAAAACCTTATCTCTCTTCAGACATTTTCATCATTGGAGGGTTTCAGGTCTATCAAACATTCCTCGGCGAGATAGATAAATGGATCGTGACGGAGATTCCTCTGACAATAGAAGGCGCGGACACTTTTATGCCGAAAGATTATCTTCACGGATTCAAGCCTTACGATTCCCGGCAGCTTGAAGAGAATCTCAACGTCACATTTTATGAGAGAGAGTGACGGGCAGCGCCGCTGCTGTCGAAATTATTCTCCTGATCTTCTCTCGGCCTTCCTGTTTATCAAACGCCGCTTCGGGAAATCGCCACACCGTTTCACAATTTCCGCGCCCATTCACGTCTGAAAATCTCTAATATCCTTGAACGGCTTCTCCTGGTCTGCGAAGTCGGGACGATAGTAGTGCGATGCGCCGTCGTATTCCTGCATCCAGCCCTCTTCCATTCCCAACACGTCGAGCGCGGAGAGCGCGCGCAGCCATTCGGATTCGGTGATGCGGCGCGAGAGCAGGGTGTAGCGCGCATCGGTCGCGGCGCGATTGGTCGCGTAGTATTGCGCCATTATCGAGACGGCGACGCGCGGGCTTAACGTGTCCCTGATCCATTCGAGCGATTCGCGCACGCCCGCGAGATCGTTGGGAAGGACGAGCAGGCGAATCACGAGGCCGCGCTTGAGCAGTCCGTCCGCGCCGAAGACCAACTCATCGCCCGTCTGCCTGTACATCTCCGTTATCGCCCGGCGCGCGTGATCTGTGTAGTCTTTGACTTTGGAGTATTCATAGCCCGCCTCGTTTTCCGCGTACTTCAAGTCAGGCAGGTATACGTCAACAATGCCTTCAAGCAGGCGCAGGACTTCCGTCGAGTCGTAGGCGTTGGTGTTATAGACGACGGGGAGACGAAGGCCGAGACGCGCGGCGATCAAGATGCTATGCGCCATCTGCGGCGCGAAATGTGTGGGTGAGACGAAATTGATGTTATGGCAACCTCGCTCTTGCAGTTCAAGCATCATTTCGGCGAGGCGTTCGTGCGTGATTTGATTCCTGATCTGCTCCTTGTGCGTCTGGGAGATTTGAAAATTCTGGCAATAGACGCAGCGCAAATTGCAATTGCCGAAAAAGATGTTGCCCGCGCCGTGCGTGCCGACGAGTGCGGGTTCTTCGCCGAAGTGCGCTGTGTAAGAAGAGACAACGGGCAGGCGTCCCGAATAGCAGGCGGCGATCTCGTCTTTGAGGCGATTGTTCAGGCAGTCGCGCGGGCAGACCCGGCAGCTTTCGAGCATCGCTTCAAGCTCGCGCACGCGGCGCTCAAGCTCACCAGTACGGAAAAGCCGCAGATACGAAGGCTCTTCCTGCTGAGTCCTGACTCCTGACTCCTGTCTTCTGCTCTCAGTCATGTTTTCTAAAATGGACGAAGCGCGCCTTGTGCTTCTCGACAAGCTCGGGCGGCGCAAAGTGCTTGGTGAAGCGCCAGATGAAATCCATCTCCATGTGGATGGTGCTCAAGGCCAGCCGCGCCTCGAAGATGAGAAGAATGCTGCCGTAAAACAGGAAGCCCGCGCCGAGCAGCGCGACGACGACGGGAATCCAGCTATAGCGCGTGCTCGTGACGGCCACAATGCCGATGGCAACGCTCGTCGAAACGAAGATGCCGAGCGCCACGTAAAATGTGGTCATCGAGCGTTGCAAGATGCGCGCGCGGCTGGTCAGCCTGTCCAGTTGCACGAAGATGACCGCGCGCCTGTCATCCAGTAACTCCACATTTCCTTCAGCGTGCGCCAGCTCTTCCAACTTGTCCGACAGCGAGCGCACGCGGTCAACGACCCGCCCCAGCCGCGCCGAGGTGGACAGAATCATCGTGCCGCAGGCTGAGATCAGCACGGCGGGCGTAATCATTGCCGTCAGAACGGCGAGAGCTGATGAGAGGCCTTCCATCAATGAAGAGCAGAATCCAGAATTCAGGAGTCAGAATAAAAGCAAAAGCGGTTGCAGCCTCTTCATTCTGGATTCTGACTCCTGAATTCTGCTTTCCGTTTATAACCGTTGAAGGCGCGCGAGGGCAACCGCGACGCACGCAAGATAAATTTCTTATGAACACAAGAAAGTGAGAATCAGTTACGCGCAAGTTATGTTATTCTCCGCCGCAAAGCAACGACATGAGCAGAGGTCTGTGGAAGTTCTAATTCAACCTCTGAAACACAGGGTTTCAACTTAGAAAAAGGAGCAGACGATCATGGATGAACAGGGGAATGGCGAAGACAGAGATGACCTCGGCGCTACCGGGGAAGATGGTAGCAACACGGGTGCGAGCGGCGCAGGCGGTGGTGGCATGACTACGGGCAACGCAGACGGTGGAGCGGGTGAAGGCAGCGGCGGCAGCAGCGTGGTCGGTGGTGGTGAAGAAAGCCGCGGCGGCACAGCTATTGGTCGCGCCACAGGCATCGGCGCGGGAGGTTCTTCTGGCGGAAGCGATGCGGGTGGTGGCGGTGCTGGAGGCGGAGGAGGCCGTTCAGGTGCAGGCAGTAGTGGAAGCGGCAAGCGTGCAGGCGGCGGAAGCAGTAAGAGTGCTGGCAGCGGCGTTTCAAGTCGTTCGACCTCCTCAAGCCGCTCGTCTTCGGGCGGCGGAAGTAAGAAGGGCGGTGCCAGTAAAACCAGTAGCAGCAAAAAAGGCAGCGCGACAAGACGGAGCGCTAAGAGCAGCAAGAGCGGTTCCGAGCGAAGCATCATTATTGTTAGCGGGCGTAAAAAAGCTGGCAGCGGTAGCGCTAAAAAAGGCGGTGCTAAGGCCGCAGCTAAGAAGCGCATCAATATCGTTGGCGGGCGCACAAGGGC
>JACCVS010000780.1 GCA_013698055.1 Acidobacteriota bacterium | reverse complement strand
TACTTTCGCGGCAAGGGAGTGGTGACGGGCAATCCGGTTCGCCGCGAGTTCTTTGACATTCTGCCCAAGTCGCGCGATGCTACGCGGTTTTCCGTGCTCGTCTTCGGCGGTTCGCAGGGTGCGCGCGCGCTTAACGAAGCGATGGTGGCAGCGCTGCCAAATCTGGAAGCTCAGCGCGACGTGCTACGCATCACGCACCAGACGGGCGAGGCCGATTTTGAAAAAGTAAGTGCTGGCTACACGGATGCGGGGTGGAGTGAGCAGGCGGATGTACGGCGCTACATTGACAACATGGTGGCGGAGTTCGCGGGGACGGATTTAATCATCTGCCGCGCCGGAGCGACCACGACTGCGGAACTCGTCGCGGCGGGCAAGACGGCGATCATGATTCCTTTTCCGCAAGCCGCAGACGATCACCAGCGCAAGAACGCGGAAGCATTACAAACGGCGGGCGCGGCTCGTATGATCTTGCAGCACGAATTGACCGGCGAGCGACTAGCCAAAGAAATCGCCGCCCTCGTTCAATCGCCCGAAGATTTAACGCGGATGGAGGAAGCCAGCCGCAAGCTCGCACGTGGTGATGCAGCAACGGCAGCAGTTGAATTGATGGGAGAGTTGATAGCCGGAAGGCAAAGAAAAGGATAGGAAACTCAGAACAGTTCATTCTGACTCCTGACTCCTGACTCCTGTATTCTGTACTTAAATATGTTTCGTCGCATTCAACATATTCATTTCGTCGGCATCGGCGGCATCGGCATGTCCGGGATCGCGGAGGTGCTGATTAACTCCGGCTTTGAAGTTTCAGGTTCAGACTTGAAAAGCTCGGATGTGACGAAGCACCTTGAGGCGTTGGGCGTGGAATTTATAGAGGAGCACAAAGCTGAAAACGTCGGTGACGCAGATGTGGTGGTTCGCTCCACAGCAGTGCGTGACGACAACCCCGAGGTCGTCGAAGCCCGTCGGCGCTCGATTCCGGTCATCCCGCGTGCAGAGATGCTGGCGGAGTTGATGCGGCTCAAGCCGCATTCGGTCGCTGTCGCAGGCTCGCACGGAAAGACGACGACGACTTCAATGGTCGCCACTGTCCTCGGACACGGAGAGCTTGACCCGACGGTTGTCGTCGGCGGTGTGGTCAAGTCTTTCGGGTCAAACGCCCGAATCGGTCAGAGCGATTTGATGGTAGTTGAAGCGGATGAAAGCGACCGCTCGTTTTTGATGTTGACGCCGACCATCGCCATCGTCACGAATATTGATCGCGAGCACATGGATTATTACAACGACATGGACGATATGCGTGATTGTTTCGCGCAGTTTGTCAATAAAGTCCCGTTCTACGGCGCGGCTATCTTGTGTCTTGACGATCCGCACGTGCAGGCGGTGATTCCGCACGTTAAGCGACGCAGGATAACTTACGGGTTGAGTGCGCAGGCAGACGTTTCGGCGCACGGGATTCGTTTCGATGAAGGTTACGGCTCGACCTTTACGGTCTGGCAAGGGACGGAGGTAATCGGCGATGTTCATCTACGGGCGCCGGGGTTGCACAACGTTTATAACTCGCTGGCGGCGATTGCCGTTGGTTTCGAGTTAAAAATTCCGTTCGAGCAGATTTCTACGGCGCTCGGCGAGTTTACGAACGCCGACCGGCGTTTTCAGTTCAAAGGCGAAGAGGCGGGTGTCCTCGTCGTGGACGATTACGGGCATCACCCGACGGAGATCAAAGCGACGCTCGCGGCAGCCAAGATAGGTTCAGCGGGTCGCCGCATCGTCGTCCTCTTTCAGCCGCATCGCTACACGCGCACGCAGGATCAGATGGAGGAATTCGCGCGCTCTTTCAATAACGCCGACGTACTCTTTGTCACGGAAATCTACGCGGCGAGCGAAGACCCGATTGAGGGCGTCACGGCTGAAGCGTTGACGGAAGCTATCAAGCTTTACGGGCACAAGAACGCCGAATACATCGGCCCGGTTGAAGGCGCGGCGGAAATCCTGCGTGACCAGCTTCAGCCGGGCGACATGTTCATCACGCTCGGCGCGGGCACGGTCTATCGCGCGGGTGAACAACTGCTGGAATTGCTTCGCTCACAAAGCGACGTAAAGGCGGGCTAGATTTGAGAATCCAGACCAGTTTCAGCTTGAAACGAACAATGGATGACGGCACGACGGGTGTAATGGTAATTGACGAAGCGAAAAAAGAATTGACTCTTTCAGAGCGCGACGCGGCGATTGAAGAAATCGCGGCGCGCTTAGGCGTGCGCGCGGAACGTGGGCGGCGCTTCGCGGAGTTGACATCTTTGCGCGTCGGCGGAGCGATTGACTGGGTCATCTCACCTGTGACGGAAGAACAGGCGGCCACGGTTGTTTATGAACTCGAGCAGGCGGGCATCGCATGGCGTGCGCTCGGCTCCGGCAGCAACGTGCTGGCGGACGATGCGGATCATCACTACGTCGTCGTCAGCTTGAAGGAATTGAAAGGCGAGGCGCATTTCGATGGCGACCGCGTTTCGGTGAGCGCGGGCTATTCTCTGCCGCGATTGTGCATTGATACGGGCAGGCGCGGCTTGTCCGGAATAGAGGGCTTGGGCGGCATTCCCGGAACTGTCGGCGGTGCACTCTGGATGAACGCGGGCGCTTA
>JACCVS010000659.1 GCA_013698055.1 Acidobacteriota bacterium | reverse complement strand
GCTTCACCGGCAGCGCGAGCAGCACGCTGATGGCGAAGAATTGAAAGGTCAGGTACTGCAACAGGCTCGTGCGCTGCAAGATTTTTCGATCAAGCTCGGTGCGCGTCATCAGCCAGTGGAAGAAAAGCCCGCCGAGCACGAAAAATGCCCCGACAACCAAAGCCCCGAAGATGGCTTTCCCCCAGACACTCGTGATGCCGATGTATTCATGCAAATCCACGTTTCTATCGTAAACGACAGCGTTGTGATCCCACGTCTGTCCAGGCCAGAACCAAATCCAACCGGGGCCGCGGATGAACGTCCCGATGATAATCAGGATGATCCACATGAAAAATCCCCAGCCGAACATCCCGATAGCGAACTTGCGCTGCTTCCAAGTGTAATAGCCGTTGCCAAGCGGATTTGAATCTACATACGGGAAAACCATCAAGCCGACGACGAGCAGACCCGGCATGACCACGCCCGCGATCCAGGGATCGAAGTAGACGAGCATCTCCTGCAAGCCCAGAAAGTACCAGGGGGCTTTCGACGGATTCATCGTCAGGTTCGGGTTGGCGGGTTCTTCCAGCGGCGCGTTGAGGGTGATTGACCAGACGAACAGGATGACGGTGACAATCAACGCGGCTATAAATTCAACGCGAACGAGGTACGGCCAGACGTGAATCTCACGCGCCCAACCGGGACGCCACGGCAGCGCCTTGCGATGATGGGTCTTCGCAAGCTGCGGGTCACTCTCAAGCCTGTCAATTAGCTGATCATGCTCTCGCGCCTGCTTAACGCCAAGCCATGTAAAAAAGATGACGAGCGGAATCATGCCGACGATGGGCACGTTGTCGGGCGTTGACGAAATCACCCAGAGCTGATGCCAGTCTTCGACCATGTATGCCGCCAGTGCGAGGAGCAGCACGCTGCCAATCAACACGATCATCCCGGTGCTGAGCTTGAAACCGCGCTTTTCTACTTGTGCTACCATTTTCGTTTAGCCCACAAGAAGTTTCTTGTCCGTCATCAAATCGAAACCATCTAACTAAAGCCGCCTGCAAAATCTCAGGCTATTTCTTCTTAATCGCCTTCATCTCGGATTCGAGCATCACGGGCGCAGGGCCGGAGATGCCGCCGTCCTTGCGTATCCGCCAGAAATGAACAGCCATGAAGATTGAAATGACAAGCGGGATTCCGATGCAGTGCCAGATATAAGAACGGAGCAGCGCATTCGCGTCCACGATTGAGCCGCCGAGCAAGCCGAACCGCACGTCATTAAACTGTGTCATTCCCAATTGTGGGCCGAATGGCCCTTCGCTCCCCAAAACAGGTGTAGCGCGCGCCATGTTCGTTCCGACCGTCACCGCCCAGAAGCCAAGCTGGTCATCAGGCAACAGATAGCCCGTAAAAGAGAGCAGCAACGTCAAGACCAGCAGGACAATGCCGACGCACCAGTTAAACTCGCGCGGCTTCTTATACGAACCCGTCAGGACGACGCGGAACATGTGCAACCACGTCGTGATAATCATCAAGTGCGCCGCCCAGCGGTGCATGTTCCTTAACAGCTTCCCGAACGGAACGTCATGCTCAAGATAAAGGATATCCTGAAACGCCTGCCCCTTCGACGGGTGGTAGTAGAACATCAACAGCACGCCTGTGAACGTCAGGACGATGAAGAGGTAGAACGTGATGCCGCCCATGCCCCAAGTGAAACCGTAGCGCGTCGCGTCTCGATTGACCTTCGCCGGATGAAGGTGCAAAAAGACGTTTGAGAGAATAGCGAGCGAGCGGTTGCGCGGGTCGGAGCGGTCGTGCGAGACACGGAAGATGGATTTCCAGAGCTGTGTCTGTTGAGGGTCTTTGAGCGCCTTGGCCTCTTCGACGGCCTGCACCTTCACCTCGCGCACCTTCTCCATCAGACCGGGTTTCTGCTCCTCGCCAGTCGTCGTGGTGAGTTGCTTGGCCTCCTGCGGATTGGGTTTTTCTGGCTCCATCTAGGTTTCCTTAAATGTGCTTAGAGCGGAATGAATGCGCCGTCGTCGTTGAATTGATTCGTCCCGCCCTTTTCCCACGTATAAAGCTTTCCGGTATCCACGACGATCTGCCCTTCGGCGTCCTTCTCGATATAAGCGCGATCCATCGGGCGCGGGGCAGGTCCTTCAAAGTTGACGCCCTCGCTATCATAGCCGC
>JACCVS010000652.1 GCA_013698055.1 Acidobacteriota bacterium | reverse complement strand
GCCTGCGCGTGAACCGCCGCGTGAAGCGAGGACATCAAAAGCGCGGCGGCTGTTCCCTTGCCGGAAACATCGCCCAGGGTCACGATCAGGCGACCGTCTTCGCGCTTGATAAAGTCGTAGTAGTCGCCACCGATTTCGTAGCACGGAAAGCTGATGCCCTGCATCTCGTAACCAATGATTTGCGGCGGCGCGGTCGGCTGCAAGCGTTGCTGAATCTCGCTCGCCAGTTGCAGCTCCTGCTCAAGACGCTCGCGCTGATTCTGCTCTTCAATCAGGCGCGTGTTTTCGACGCGGATGGCGGCGACCGATGAAAGCGTGGTCAGGACTTTCAGGTGATCTTCCGTGAAGCGACTTTCGGCAATGGGTGAATCGGCGTAGATGATGCCGAAGACTTTTACTCCGACGCCTAGAGGCACAGCCAGAACAGAGCGTATGCCTTGAAGCGTCATTGTGCTGCTCATCAATCGCGGGTCATGCTGCGCGTCCGCCGTGAGGACGGATTTGCCCTGCCCGACCACTTCTTCCATGATCGTCCGGCTGACGCGAATCTCGCCTACATCGCCCTGCCGGTCACGCAGGCGCGCGACTGCCACCTTCAACTCTTCGCTTCCCTCGTCGCGCATCATGATGCAGCAACGCTCCGCCGGGACAGCTTCAAAAACGAGCGAGGCGATTTGTTGCAGGGTTTCGTTCAGCGTGGCGGAAGCCAACAGCGTGACGCCCACTTTGCTGATTAAGGCCAGCAAATCGCTTTGCCGCACGGAATGTCTGGGCGCGTCTTGATCGGGCTGCGTGCGCGCGCCTTCGATGGCTTCGAGCAGACCTGATGTAGTCCGGTCAGCCGAGTTCATCGCAATCGTCGCTTCGGGCACGGGCGCGGCGTGCGGGTCTGTAATCATCGTCGCGCCAAGCGCGCCCGCGTTGCCGTCGTTAAAGACGATCTCCGTTTCGCCGATTTGAATTCTTCCGCCGCTGTTGAGTGGAATTGCACCCTCGACCGACGCGCCGTTATAAAGCGTGCCGTTAGCCGAGCCTAAATCTTGCAGAATGTACTGGTCGCCTTCCCTGCGGACTTCGGCATGAACGCGCGAAGCGAACGGGTCGGGGATACACAAATCGTTGCGCGCCGAACGCCCGATGGTGATCCGCAGACGACCCAACGGGAAAGTGTCCGGACTGCGATCAGGGTATTTAACTATCAGGTCAGACATAAGGTAAAAGCAGAATCCAGAATCCAGAATTCAGGAGTCAGAATAAAAACAGAAGCGGTTTTCAGCCTATTCATTCTGAATTCTGGATTCTGACTCCTGAATTCTGCTTTCTGCCTTTCATCTTCTTCGCCGATCGTATTCGCGGCCCAGTCGTTCGGCGTTTCTGCTGGCTTCAGCGCTGTGCGCGCCGCCCTTCACGCGCAGGAAATAGTTGAGAGCCGCCATCAGTTCACCGTCAGTCAGTTTTTTAGGGTCGCGCCCGTTGACGTAATTCAACGCCTTGAAGTAGAGAGCATCGTAATCAACTTGCGCGGGGACGATGGCAGTGGCGACGGCGGGCGTCGCGCTCGCCACGGGCGTTGGTGAAGCCGTTGGCGTGATAACTTCCGGCACGCCTGCCTGCTGCTGCTGCTGTTGCTGTCCGGCGCGCTCATCTCGTGGGCGTTCCGTGTTGGAGGAAGTTGCGGGCGGCGTCCCCAATTCGGCTAGATGCTGTCGCGCTGATTGTAAGACCGCTTCGGGAGCTGATGCGGAGATTTTCTGGTAAGCGATACGCGCGTCATCCGCTCGTCCTGCCAGGCGCAACGCATCGGCATAAGCCAGCCGTGTTTCATCTTTTACTTCCGCTTCATTAGTGGTTTCGAGCAAACGACGATAACTCTCGGCGGCATCGTGATAGAGTTTTTCTTCAAATTGCGCAGAGGCCAGTGCGCTCCATGCCGCAACTTCGTTCGGATTGCTCTCAGTTGCCGCGCGGTATTCCTGTATTGCCTCTGCACGCGCGCCTGTCTTTTCAAGCGCGCTGCCCAGACGCATGTGCGCTTCCGTGCTTGAAGGATCGAGCTTGACGGCTGCGCGCAAGACCGTCACTGCCCGGTTGAACTCGCCTGAAGCGAGTAAGACTTCCGCTTCCTCAAGCTTCTCGCTGACCAGTTGCTTCTGATCGCTGATCGAGATGGGTGACGATCCATCCGCATCGGTTGAGTTCGCCCGGCGCGAGAGAATAAAGGCCAGCACTCCCGCCACGAGCGCAACGCAGAGAAGCACAAACGCCAACACTTGCCACATGCGCCGCGAACGAACATTCGGCGAAGGTTGCCCGGCCACAGACGCAGGAGGAGCGTGCGTAGTGACGGAAGCATCTATGGCATCAGGCGCGGGTGTGGAATTCTCGACGACGAGCGTTGTCGTCTTTGCTGTCCTTCTCTCCCCATCGCCATTACCTGCCTGCTTATCCGGCACTATCGCAGGCGTGCGCCGGAGAATATTCTCCATCTCCGTGCGCCCGACGCGGGAAGTATCAGACGCGCCGCGCCGCGCTTCGTCCGAGGTGAGTCCGTCGGTGGCGCGCCCTTCACCTGTGAGCGGGATGGTTTGCGCAAGCGGCGAGACGGGAACATCACTATCGTGCGCGCTTCCGGTCGTGAGCGGAGCGCCGCACGCACGGCAGAAGCGCGCTCCCGGCACCATCGCTGCTCCACAACCTGAACAAGGCTTAGCCATTAATTCTCTTTCCGCTTCGGCGAACAAAGATTTCAACGAATACGGCGCGTGCGGCGAACGTCCTCGCGGACGACCACTGTGTCGGCAATGATGTCATGCAGCGCGCGTCCGTTAGCGCTGAAAGCCGCCATCACAAATCCGATTGCCAGCGTCAGGGCAAAGCCCCCGGCAGCAACTATCGCGGCTGTCTGAAAATCTGCGACGAGGAATCCCAGCCCCAGGATGAGGAAAGAGAGCGGGTATGCTATCAAATGGCGCATGAGCGAGCGCACCAAATCCAGAGGCTCGCCATCCGTTCGCCTGATGCACAATCCGGTAGCCCATTTGCCGAGCGTCTGCCCGCGCCAAATAGTTAAGCCGATGAAATTCAGTAAGGCGAAAACTGCTGCGAGGAAGAAACCCAGCGTTTCCGATGTGCTCACCAGGGCGCGCGGTCGCCCACCAAAGCGCGCCAGCACCGTGCTGAAAGCGATGATCGCCGCCAGCAGGATGTAATCAACCAGAAAAGCGCCGCAACGCAAAGAGAACGGCGCGCGGTATCTCTCCAGATAACCCTGCCTGTCAGAGCGCGATTCATCCTCTGCCTGGATTAGTCGAGTTGTTTCCATTCGAGCGGTCATAACTACAGGAGTCAGAATCCAGAATCCAGGAGTCAGAATAAAAACAACAGCGGTTCTCCGCCTTATTATTCTGACTCCTGACTTCTGGATTCTGGATTCTGCCTTTCCTTATCCTACCAAAAAATGAAGCGTTGTTTCGCCCAGCCGCAGCTTGTCTCCGCTTTCGAGGACGCGCGGCTGGCGCGGTGCGAGTCGCACGGCGTCGTTGATGACAGTTCCGTTGACCGAGTTTAAGTCCTCAATCAAAAAGGTCTCGCCTTCGCGCCAGATGCGCGCGTGGCGGCGCGAGACTTTTGTCTCAAGGTCAAACTTCGAGAGATCAACTTCAGGGAAAATGTTCGACTGCGGATCGCTTCGCCCCACGAGGTTGCTTTCCTTCTGCAAGTCGAAGGAAATGTTCAGTTCAGTTGTCCCGGCGACGATCAGCTTGGCGGTCGCACGCGCGGCGCGCAGGGCGGCGCTTGAGCCAGCGCCGACGAGCGGCTGCTTCATGCCACAATGCGCGCAGTAAACATCGTCCGCGGCGATGCGGCCTCCGCAGAAACCACAGAAGACCGTCTCGACCTGATTCGTCTCGCCGCCGAGTTGCTGCGCCGGCATCGCGCCATAACTGACTTCGCCCCGGCGCAGTTTCTCAAGATGAGCGGCGAGCGCATCGCGCATCTCGCCCGCCGAGCGAAAACGATTCTCAGGCTTGTACTCGACGGCGCGCATCAGGATGCGTTCCATCTCCGTCGAGATACTGGGATTGATGGCGCGCGGACGCGGGTTCTTCGTGAAATCAAAAATCAGGAGTGGATTGTCCTGCGGGTCTGAGCCTGTCATCAGGTGAAAGATCGTCGCGCCTAAAGAGTAAATGTCCGAGCGCGGCTCGACCTTGCCGCTGAAAAGCTCCGGCGGCGCATAACCCATCGTGCCGACGGCTGTGACGCCCTTCTCCTGCGGCGCGACCCAGCGCGCGATGCCGAAGTCAATCAGCATCACGCGCCCAGTGTTGCCGTCTATCATCAAATTCGCGGGCTTGAGATCGCGGTAGATAATCGGCTTCGGGCGCTTGTGCAGGTAATCGAGCACGTCCGCGATTTGAACAGCCCAGTCCGTCACGGTCTTTTCGTCAATGCGCCCGCCCGGCGCATTACGCAGGCGTCCCGCAAAATCGCCGCCCGAGATAAATTTCATGACGAGATAGAAGCGGCCTTTCTCGTTGTCGTAAAAATAATCGTAAATGGTCGGGATCGAGGAATGCTCGAGCGAGGTCAGGAGCAAAGATTCGCGCTTGAAATCGCCGATGGCCTTTTCGTGCTGCGAGCTATCAAGATGAGACTCGACCATCTCTTTGACGGCGCGTGCGGCATCGCCCAGATGATGATCTTTCGCGAGATAGACGGCGCCCATCCCGCCGCCGCCGATTCTTCGCACAATCTCGTAACGCCCGTTCAGGAGCGCACCCGCTTCGAGTTGCTGGACGGCGGCTTTGCGCCCTCCCGTCGAACCGGCGCGAACCGTTTCTGATACCGGAGCTTTGTTTTCTCTCTTTCCTACTTCGCCCGTTGTCTTGTCTTCGGAGATTTCCATGCGCGCTGCGGAAGCAACAGCAGCAGCAGGTGCAGAAGTAGCATTCAACTGCGGCGGCTCGGCAGGCTCGGCAGGCTCGGAAGCCGAAGGGGTTTGTGCGCCCTCTTCTTCTGCTTCCTTCTCTTTCACGTCACCCTCTTTATCGGGAGATTGCATTTCTTGCGATTGAGCAGCAGGGGACATCTCAGGCGTGGGAGCCGAAGCGTCGCCTCCGTCGGCGATGATTAAATCGCTCGCGGCGGGCGCGTTCGGTTGCACTGCGCCACAATTGCCGCAGAACGGATCATCTGGCGCATTCTTCGCGCCGCATTCATGGCAAAAAGACAAAGACATCTCTCTCGATGACTCATTGGCGAGGGACAAGTTGATTGACAAGAGCGTCCGGGCGTTAGAGCTTGCACGAATCGTTCGTCTATATGCCCTCTTTATTTAACAGTATGAAAACGTAAGAAAGTCTTGCCGACGATAATCTCATCACCGTCGCGCAAGGGCTGTCGGTCGCCCGGCAAAAGCCGCCGCCCGCGATTAATAAAAGTGCCGTTCGTCGAGCCTAAGTCTTCGACAAAATATTCCCCATTGCGCCGCATGATGCGCGCATGACGACGAGAAACTTTCGCTTCGGGATCGTCGGCATCCAGATCAACATCCGGGAAGATGCCGCCGTCTGCATCCCACCGCCCGATCTGCGCTTCGTCATCGCTCAAGGGAAACTGCTTGCCTGCGGAGCGTCCGCGCTCGATGACGAGCCGGGCGTGCGCGCCGTCCATCAGCGCAATCGAGCCGGAGGAAACATTGAACCCCGGCAAGGCCGACGACGACGGCATCTGCGCGGCGACTTCCTGGCTGATAGCCATCGCGGCCTGAGCCTCAACCATTTCCTGGCTGCCGGTCGGGCTGCCGGAGTTACCCGTGCCCACAGACTTTTTCTCGTGCGCGCCCGCCGTGCCCAGCGGCCCGCCGCATTCATCGCAATACTGCGACCCGTCCAGATTTTCGGTACTGCATCTTCCGCAGATTGTCATAACCGTATTCCCCTCGTGCGATTACGCTAGTGGGAGTGTGCGCCGCCCTTTCCCCCTCTGAGGTTCAGCCGCACCGCCGCTCGCGCGAGAAAGCAGGCGTCATTGTAGCGCGAAATCGAGAGCCGCGCCAATTACCCTTTGCCGCAACGCTGAGATGGTTTGAAACGAGCCATCCTGTGGTCAAAGCATAATCAAACAGTGAGTGGCCGGATAATACCGGAAATCCCGGAATTGAGCCGCCGAGGAGCATGATAATATGCGAACCGCAGTTTATTTATCTCCAACAGCGCAGTTTAAGCAGAAGCTCTGCGCCCGGCTTACAGTGGTGGTAAAAATAGATGAAGCTATTGATTCTTGGCGGAACAAGATTTATCGGAAGGCACTTGGTTGCGGCAGCCCTCGCCAACAACCATGAGGTCACGCTTTTCAATCGCGGGAATCATCCATCTGCCTTAACAGGTGTTGAGACGATACACGGAAATCGAAACACCGATTTAGCAAAACTTCAAAATCGTCGCTGGGATGCAGTCATTGATACCTGCGGGTTTCTTCCAGGTGCCGTCAGAGCATCGGCAGAAGCCTTGTCGGATTCTGTAGATCGTTACGTCTTCATTTCCAGTCTTTCAGTTTATGCGGATGTCAGCGTGCCCGGAACAGATGAAACTGCGCCCGTCGCTACGCTCACAGATGAGCAACTGAAAAAGGCGGAGGCCATTGATTCATCAGGGCAAGTCTCTGCGGTGAACTACGGAGAAATGTATGGCGGGTTAAAGGCGTTATGTGAAGGAGTGGCGGAAGAAGTTTTGCCCAGTCGAGTGCTGATTATCCGTCCGGGGTTAATCGTCGGCTCGCATGATTACACTGACCGCTTCACTTACTGGGTTGCTCGAATTGCTCGCGGCGGTGAAGTGCTGGCTCCGGGTCGTCCACATCGTTATGTTCAGCTTATTGATGCTCAGGATTTGGCCGGATGGATTGTGAAAATGGTTGAGAGCAAGGAAAACGGCATCTTCAACGCGACGGGTCTGCCCAGTGAGTTGACGTTTGTCAGGATGCTTGAGGAATGTCAAACTGTGAGCGGAAGCGATGCTTCTTTGACATGGGTCAGCGAAGACTTTCTCGAACGGGAGAAAGTTGCAGCGTGGAGTGAAATGCCTTTGTGGCTGCCGGAAGACAACCCGAAATTAAAAGGATTCATGTTCGTCAATTGTGATAAAGCTGCGAATTCCGGCCTTCACTTTCGCCCTTTGAGCGAAACGATTCAGGATACCTTGAGCTGGCGCGAAAAGAATTTCCCGAATGAAGAATTGAAAGCCGGTATCAATTCTGATAAAGAACAAAGCCTGCTGCGTCAATGGCACGAAACGCATTAAAGAAGGAGACTACAACTGATGCTTAATGAAACTACGACACGACCGGACGCGAGCGAATATGCGTCTTACTATGAAAAATATGTCTCTCTCGTCCCGGAGGGCGAGATTGTCGCCACTCTGAGCCATCAACTCGACGAGACCCTGTCGACCTTGCGCGGCCTCACGGAAGCTCAGGCAAACTCGCGCTACGCGCCCGGTAAATGGAGCGTCAAGGAACTAATCGGCCATGTGATAGACGGTGAGCGAATCTTCGGTCATCGCGCCTTTTGCTTTGCGCGCAACGACCAGGCAGCGCTTCCCGGTTTCGAGCAGGATGATTATGTCCGCGCGGCGAATTTCGACGCTCGTCAATTGAGCGATTTGGCCGACGAGTTCGAGCATGTGCGCCGGGCGAATCTATTTGTGCTTCGCTCTCTGGACAACGAGGCGTGGCTCCGGCGCGGCACGGCGAGCGATAATGAGGTCAGCGTCAGGGCACTGGCATACATCATGGCGGGTCACGAGACTCATCACTTGCGGATTCTTCGAGAGAGATATTTGTAGGATGGTAAAGAAGAGTAAGTTGTGGCTCGATTAAGAGCACGGTGAAGGTCATATTGCTTATCTCTAACTTATGAAGAAACTTTTCTTTTTAGCTGTGAGCATTCTTGTTCTGAGCGTCCCGATTTCTGTTGGTCAAACGCTCCGCAAACCTGAGGATTATTACCAGCGCGGCCTCGCTCGTCATAAAAGCGGAGATGTCGAGGGCGCGATTGCCGATTTCAGTAAGGCTATTGAAAAGTTTCCTAAATACAGTTCGGCATATACCGCACGCGCGACAACCAGAAAAGCCAAAGGCGATCTGGAAGGCGCTCTCTCCGACCTCGGTCGCGCTATCGAGATCAACCCGGAGTTAGCCCTGCCTTACTACAATCGTGGTTTTATCCTCCTGGAAAAACAGGATTACGACGCAGCCATCCGTGATTTTGATCAAGCCATTGAGCGGCAACCGAACCTCGCCATCGTTTACAACAATCGTGGCGACGCTAAAAGAGCTAAGGGCGACGCGACGGGCGCTCTCTCCGATTACACCAGGGCTATCGAGAATGACCCGAAGCTAATCACCGCTTATTACGCTCGTGGCGGAATCCGACAGGACAATAAAGAGATGGCTCTGGCCATCGCAGACTACAGTAAGGCGATTGAGCTTAATCCGCAGTTTATTGAAGCCTATGACAGCAGGGCTGCGACCCGTCTGGCTGAAGGAGACCCGGCTGGCGCAATCGGTGATTACAATAAAATCATTGAATTAGACCCGAAAAATGCCGACGCTTACTATAATCGCGGGCAAGTCCGACACGATCAAAGCGCATTTAACGAAGCTATCATTGACTTCAGCAAAGCTCTCGAAATCAATCCACAACATGCCGAAGCGTATGCTGGTCGTGGGTTAACCCTTCTCGCTCAGGGACTGGATGCCGAAGCTCAGAAAGATTTCGACAAGTACCTTGAGCTAAACAAAGACGCCAGGGAGCTATTGGAACAGCGCATCCGGTATGCGAAATATCAACGAACCTTGAAGAAGAAATCTTAGCGGGCAACACAGGCAACCAATCCTCTCACACTCAGACCGGGCATTTCTCCTACTTCACCGGCTTGTGGCCTCTCGTCTCACATCGCGTATAATGAAACCGCACGCGCAATTTCCACGTAAAAGACTGATAAGTCGTGATGCTTGGCGTTTATTGCTTTCGTGCCCACTGGGGCGCAACTCCTTCGAGTCGCTTGACCCCAACATAAGCCCGATCCC
>JACCVS010000650.1 GCA_013698055.1 Acidobacteriota bacterium | reverse complement strand
AAACGCACGCGCGCATCCCCCGGCATGAGTTTAATGGCTTCCGCCAGCACCAGCACGCCGTGCCACGGGCCGAAGGTTCCAACAAACCCGACGAGCGTCTCGTTCCGCCCGATGCCAAGCTCTTTGCGCACGCGGCTTCCCCCGATGTTCGGTTGAAAACGCTCCGCATCCACGCCGTTGGGGTTAACCACGATCTTTTCGTCTTCGACTCCGGCGCGCAGGAGATTCTGCCGCTCGACCTCAGAGACGACGAAGACGCGCGCGGCTGCCGCCAGATTCAGGCGCTCGTAACGTTCGAGCAGGCCCAGGCTTCCGACACGATCCCAGTAACGCCCGACCCATACCTCTGAGCCATTGTATTCGAGAAACAGAGGCCGCCCTGTTCTCCGGCTCGCTTCCACACCCGCCCAACTGAAACGGCTGTAGCGTTGGTAAATGAAATCAGGTTGCGCGCGCTCAATCTCCAGCGCCGCGCCGTGAGTGAAAAGCAGATTGTTGTAGATATCAAACGCTGCCCGCGTCGAGCCAACTGGCTTCGGCCAGATGACTTTCAAAGGAGTCTTGTCTTCATCAAGCCCGGCAATCTGATCATTGCTCAGGGGCGAGACACGCGCGCCGAGTTCCACTGCGGCATTGATGAAGCCGTTGATGTGGCTCGCCGCGCCGCCGAGTTGCGTGCCCGGCCCTGGCGTTGCGCGCACATAGACAATCTCAGTCGCACCATGTTCAGCGTTCTTTTTCTGCGCGCGGGGTTTGAGATGTTCGCCCCGCTTGATGGCCAGTTCGAGTCGCCGCAACTGTCTTGCTGCACGCATCATTGCCGCCGCGCTGATGGTCGCTTCACGCGCGAGACGTGTCGGCGAGGCCATGAGACTTCGCGCCCGACCTTCTTCGCGCCAGCCCTCGTGAGCATCCACGATGATTGTTCGGCGCGCTCCAGCCAGTGCGCCGAACAGGAGAAAAGCATTCTGGCCGCGCTGCCAAGCAAGTCGTTCAGTCACAACGGCGAAAACATCCGGACGCAAAGCACGCAGGGCATTAAGGCGTTGCGCCATCCCGCCGCTCTCAATCTCGGCGCGGGTGATTTCTTCGATCTCGGCTTTCGGGTAACGCTCCCCAAGCGCTTTGCGCGCGTGTCGCGCATCGCCGCCGAGCGCCAGTAAGACCAGCTTCATTCTGCTACTCCGATTGATGCTTCACCTCTTGCGCGACGCAACGCGAAATACCACCCGCTGGCGAGTGTCAGCGGCAACTTATCTGTCACGCGCGAGTTCCATTCAATGAAACGATTTGATCGCGCCAGCGTGTGACCAATCAGCGGCCCGGCCAGGAAACTGGCGGCGGCTTCCCGAAAGACAGTTAAAGAACACTCCGCAAAGAGACGGCGCAGGCGGCGGCGCGTAAAAGACTGGACATGACCGCTTTCATGATTATCAGTGGCGGCAACAATTTCGCGATTATTCTTTGCCACCGCGTCAACGACGCGTTGCAGGCGAAACAGATGAAAGAGCCTTGAATCAATCTCGAACTCGCCGAAGCCGTTCGGCACGGTGATAATCACGATGCCGCTCTCATTCAGATGTTTCACGCTCTCTGCGAGCAACGCGCGCGGCTCCGTCATATGTTCTAAAACCTCCGCGAGAATAACCACATCGAATTTTTCCGCCTTCAGTTCTGCGACATCCCCACAGATGAATGTGGCGTTTGATAAGTCTTTCGCCAGTTGCTTTGCGTGCTCGATGGAAGAGGCATCTATGTCTATGCCCGTGACCTGAAATCCACTCTGCGCCAGAGCCAGAGCGAGTTGCGAGCCGTTGCCGCATCCGACATCAAGGACACGTATGGTAGCGAACTTAGCTTCAGGAAAGACTTCCGCAATCGTTTCCTCGACGAAGCGTAAACGCTTTGCATAACCCCACAGGTTTTCACGCTCGTTTGCTTCGCTCATCCCTGCCCCCTCTCGCTTGAGAGCGGACGGATGCGCCCTGCAAGCAGTTCGCGCAGTTCTTCCCGGCGCGGCATCAAAATCAATGAAAGAGGCTGTTTGGTTTGAGCGCGGAAGTAGAACAGAACAAGACCGAAGATTAGAGCATAACTCAGTGTCGAGGCCGCTGCTGCGCCGCGTGCTCCAAAAGTCGGCACGAGCGCAAACGTCAAAGCGATATTGATGCTTAAGGTCGCCGTCCAGAATAAAGGGATCGCGCGCGGCAAGCCCGCTGCGTTGAAGTGCTGGACGAGGACAGATTCCAGACCAACCAGATAGACGCCCGGCAGCAGGATGAAAAGAAGCATCGGCGTCTCAGCGAACCCTGCGCCATAGAGAATTGGTAAAAGGTAGCTGGCAGGCACAGCCGCGAGACAAATAAGCAACATCACGAAGACCGTGTGCCGCGTCACAAGAGAAGTCAGCTCGCCGCGCTCATCCTGCTTTGAAGCGATGTGCGGGAAGAGTAACGTCGCGATAACTCCCGGCAAGAGAAGCAGCATCATCGCAATTTGCGAGGCGACGGCATAAACGCCTGCCTCCCCAGGCCCGCGAAAAAGATTCACGACCAGCAGGTCTGCGCGAAAGATGAGCATGGCCGCCAGCGCCGCGATATGCGACTTGACGCCGTAGCGTACCATTCGTTTGAACAGTTCGGCATCGGGTCTCAGTGTTCGTGTCTCTCGGCGCTTCGCGATGAAGCGCCAGATCAGCCACACGACAAGCGCGCAGACCAGAATGCTCGCCGCCGTGTTCAATGAAACGAGCGTCCAGAGACCTCTATTCAGAATGACGAGCGCGAGTCCGGCATTGACGATCACAAATAATTGCCCCGCCAGATCAAGAAGATTGAATCGCTTCACCTGCCCGATTGCCAGAAAGATGTTGAGTCCGATGAGCGTCATGAGTTGAAACGGAATCGAGATGGCCGCGATAGCGATCATGCGCGGCGGGATGAAGCCGAACCAACCGGGCTGCCACATCGCCAATCCGGTTATTCCCGACGCAAGTAAACTCCCCATTACAAGAGCGAAGATGAGCGAGTTGATGGCGGCGGGCGCAAAGCGCTTGCGATCCTGTGCAATGAAATAAGTGTTAGCAGAAGGTAGGCCAGCGCCACCGAGCTGCACGACTGTGGCAATGGCGACGTTAATTACCGCGAGTTGTCCATAGCCTTCTTTTCCGAGCCAGCGCGCGACGATGATTCCGGCGGCGACGCTGTTGATCGTCATCAAGACCCGTGCAATGAGCGTCCACGCGACATGCACGGAGAAGCGACGCCGTGCCGGACTCACAGCAACTTTTGATGTTTTATCCGCAGATTGCTCTAACATCCTCACTCCCGACCGGACTATAGAGCACTATGATGACAATCCATATTCTTATCCACGGTCAATCCACCGCTCATACCACAAACTGAGATTGAGCAAAGCCCAGAGATGAAAGCCCCACTCTTTCGTGCCGCGCCGGTGCTCGTCCAACAGGCGCGCGATGAATTGATAATCAAAGAAGTCGCGCC
>JACCVS010000609.1 GCA_013698055.1 Acidobacteriota bacterium | reverse complement strand
ACTTCACGCGCCACGCGCGTTACTTCGGAGGCGAAGGAACTGAGCTGGTCAACCATCGTGTTAATGGTGTTCTTCAGTTCAAGGATTTCACCTTTCACATCTACCGTGATCTTCTTCGACAAATCGCCATTGGCGACTGCCGTTGTCACTTCCGCGATGTTGCGTACTTGCCCGGTCAAGTTTCCGGCCATCGAATTCACACTATCGGTCAGGTCTTTCCACGTCCCGGCCACACCTTTCACATCAGCCTGTCCGCCGAGTTTTCCTTCCGTGCCCACCTCGCGAGCGACGCGAGTTACTTCCGACGCGAACCCGTTCAGTTGATCCACCATCGTGTTGATAGTGTCTTTGAGTTCAAGAATCTCGCCTTTAACATCCACTGTAATCTTCTTTGACAAGTCGCCATTGGCAACTGCGGTGGTGACTTCAGCAATGTTGCGCACCTGCCCGGTCAAATTCCCGGCCATCGAGTTGACGCTGTCCGTCAAATCTTTCCACGTCCCGGCCACACCTTTCACTTCCGCCTGCCCGCCGAGTTTTCCTTCGGAGCCGACCTCGCGCGCCACGCGCGTCACTTCCGATGCGAAGCCGTTGAGCTGGTCAACCATCGTGTTGATGGTATCTTTCAACTCAAGAATCTCGCCTTTGACATCCACCGTGATCTTCTTCGACAAATCTCCATTAGCAACTGCCGTCGTCACTTCCGCGATGTTACGCACCTGACTCGTCAGGTTGCCCGCCATGAAGTTCACGTTGTCGGTTAAATCCTTCCACGTTCCAGCCACCCCTTTCACTTCCGCTTGACCGCCGAGTTTGCCTTCCGTTCCTACTTCACGCGCGACGCGCGTTACTTCCGACGCGAACGAGTTGAGTTGGTCAACCATCGTATTGATGGTGTTCTTTAATTCAAGAATTTCACCCTTCACGTCCACCGTAATCTTCTTCGACAAATCACCATTGGCGACCGCTGTCGTGACTTCGGCAATGTTACGCACTTGCCCGGTTAAATTTCCAGCCATCGAGTTGACGTTATCGGTCAAGTCTTTCCAAGTGCCAGCCACGCCGCGCACATCCGCCTGGCCGCCCAACTTGCCTTCCGTTCCCACTTCGCGAGCGACGCGCGTTACTTCCGATGCGAACGAGTTGAGTTGGTCAACCATCGTGTTGATGGTGTTCTTTAATTCAAGAATTTCACCCTTCACATCCACCGTAATCTTCTTCGACAAATCACCGTTGGCAACTGCCGTCGTTACCTCCGCGATGTTACGCACCTGAGCGGTCAGATTACCCGCCATCGAATTCACGCTGTCCGTCAAATCCTTCCACGTTCCGGCCACGCCCTTGACCTTCGCTTCGCCGCCGAGCTTGCCTTCGGTTCCTACTTCGCGTGCGACGCGCGTCACTTCCGACGCGAATGAGCCGAGCTGGTCAACCATCGCGTTGACGATCTTGACGGAGCGCAAAAACTCACCCTTCAGTGGCCGCCCCTCTACATCGAGAGCCATCCGTTGCGACAAATCGCCGTTGGCCACCGCGCCGATGACGCGCGCCATCTCGCTGGTGGGGCGCGCCATGTCATCAATCAGATCGTTGGTCGAATCCACCAGACTGACCCATGAGCCTCCGGCTGCGGGCACGGTCGCGCGTTGCGTGATCTTGCCTTCGCGCCCGACGACACGGCTGATGCGCTCCAACTCTTTGGCCGTCTGTTCATTCAATTCGATAACGTCGTTAAGAGTGTCAGCTATTTTCCCGGCTTCGCCAGTCCACTCGGTCGGGAGCCTCGCGGAAAAATCGCCTTTCTTAAAAGCCATCAGAACTTTCAGCAGCACCTTTGTATCGAGAGAATCCATGTTCATTTCTTTATTTCTCATCGCTTCCTTTCGACAGTCATCCCCACTAGAGGTATTGAAGGCTTGAGCTAAATCACCAGAGAATTTTTAGCGTCGGAAAATTTTAACTCAGATATGAAGCGTCATAAAGCGCCCGCTCGACAAGCGAGTGCGCTACTCAGCCCGGTGGGGAGATTGGGTGGGGGAATAACTACAACCAGCGCCGGTGAATCCTTCCGGCCATGTATTTATACCTGAGCAGGCGGAAAGATGTAAACACCTTTGAAATATCAATGCTTAATCCGCTGTTTCTACGCAAGTTGTGAACTTTGTGTAAGTTTGTATGTATGACCGGCTTTGCGCAAAAAGTATAATAGCAGGTATTCGGAAGGGAGTTTATTAGTATGTCTTCAGGTCTAAGAACCTCTCATATTGCTGAGAGCTTAATGCTGACGGGCAGCGTTACACCATAGATTTCGAGATGATAATGGCGACAGTGTCGGCAATGATGCGAAGCGGATG
>JACCVS010000597.1 GCA_013698055.1 Acidobacteriota bacterium | reverse complement strand
GAGCGACGCTCGTGCCCGGTGCGCTCGAACTTTAACCTTCGGAGTTGACCATTTCATCAGCTTCGCTATCTCGGCGACCGACAACCCTTCGGCATCCAGCATGACCAGTACCAGTCGGTCTTCAGGGCTGAGGCGCGCGAGCAGTTTTTCCGCCAGATCACGCGAGACGGCCTCCGACTCGATGTCGCCCCCTGCTTTGTCGGCAAATAGATTTTTATTGAGCCAGGCGGACTCATCTTCCGAGACATCGCTCAACGCGCTTTCGGGTCGTCGCTTCAGACGACGCAGCTCGTCGTAGCACGTGTTGAAAGCGATACGTGCCAGCCACGCGGCGAATGAGTTCTCCTGTGTGTTGGAAAAATCAGAGAGGGCGAAATAGGCTTTCGTGAAGCTCTCCTGCACGACTTCTTCGATCTGCTCGCGCTGGCGAAAAAAACGGCTGGCAATGAGCGAGACCCGGCGGCGGTGACGGTTGAAGAGTTCCTCGAACGCCTCCTCGTCACCCGCGCGGGCGTCGTTCACAAGGGTAAGGTCAGACAATTCATCAGGCGCTTCAGCAATTGGCTCGACAAATGTTGAAACCGTCTGCGGCTGTTGAAGCGCGGGGTCAGAACTGTCCGTCATCTCATCCATTGAGTTGCTAACTGCCTGCCCCGCATCTTCACAAAGCATTAACTGACCTGTGATGGGAAAAAAAGTGGCAGCCCCGATTATAGGGCTGCCTTGAACTAATCCAGAAGCAATCTTCAGTGCCTCTGCTCTCCGTGACAGTTTACTGATCCTGGTCGGAGTTCGCCTTCCAGTTAGCGCGACGCTCCTGGCGTTTCTGCTCTCGCTGCTGGTGCGCTTGTGCGAGTTGCGCCTTTTGATCTGCTGTCAGGACGTTGTACATCTCGGAGATCATGCGCGACCGCGTGACTTCCATCTCAACGCGAGCGTTGGCACGCGCCTGAGCAGCCGCGCGAACCGCAGCCTCGTTGAAAGTGCCGCCGCTAAATGCATTGAAATCTCCGCCGCGTCTCTCCCCACGTCTCTCCTGTCGCTGAGCTTTAAAGCTCTCGCGGTAACGAGCAGAAATCTGCTCCATCTGTTGTTTCTGGGAATCCGTCAAGTTGAGCTTCTCGGCAAAGCGACCACCGAAACCGCCGCCTCTCATGCCGCCGCCGTGCCTTCCGCCTTTACGCCCTTTGCCGTGCCAGTTGCGCTCCCTGCGCTCCTCTTGCCCACCCTGCCCCTGAGTTGAAGGCTGCTGCTGAGCAAATCCGATGACTCCGACGAGCATCATCATCCCGGCCAGCGCGATTGTGCCGACGATTTTCTTTGAGCTAACTAATTTCATTCTATCTTTCTCCATTTGTTCGTGAATTGTGGTAGAGCCGCAATCGGACACAGGAGAGAATAACGCCCCAATCCGGCCAGTCTATATGCAAGACGAGCGACGAAGGATTCCGGTTACAGTTTTTTCAAGCCATGAAGATGCAGAAGAAGTGCCACTGCTTTGCGTTTGGCCGGGATTAGACACAGAGGAATTCAAGCCGGTGCTTATAAGTGGTCTCATCTAATCAGCAATCCAGATTGGACGGATCATGAAAACTGTGTTGTCTCGTTAGATTTATTCAACCACGCGCGCATACGAATGAGGTGTGGGGCAGAATTGATATTCTGCCCCACAATTCAGGATACAGCGGATATGTCTATGGCAGAGCGCATCCTCGCGGACGGACAACTTGGCATCCACGTAATGATGATCGAGTCAGTTTTTTTCGCTGCTGATAATCTCTTTGACCTTGTCCGTCGCTTCCTTCATCTTCGGCCCCGGCTTTGGCGTTTTGTCCGAATCCGTCGTGTCGTTTGACGGCACGTCAAATTGGAGTTTCTCCGCATATGGTGCCGGTTCATTCAGGATGTAAGCCCCGGTCACTTCAGAATAAATTTCCCGCGCTTTTTCGGCAGTGCATTTGCCCGTCACGATGTCATGCATAAGATTGAGAGCAAGGATATTCGCCGCCTCCATGTCACAGCGCGCTGACACTTCTCCCTTCGTTCTTTCAACGATGACGCTGCCGTCGAATTCGGCCAACTCACCGAATTTCTCTAAAGGCACTTGGTAGTCTATGAACTGCTCAATAACATCCGTGTGCGGAGCCGGAAAGTTATGCAGCACCTCGTCGCGATAGCAAATAGTCCGCTTCCACGGTCCGTTGTTGTACCAGATCAATCGGCTCACCATCGCTTCATTTGGCGGGCCATACTTGTCGAGTGTTTGCTCCGCCGCCTTTTTGGACATCGGTGGCCAACTTTCGATGAGTGTGTGCACAGCGTTTACGTCTGCGACCGTCGGCATCCCTTTCTCCCCGACCTCGCCGCCTGCCTCTATCTTCTGTGCAGCCATCGTGCCGGTGACTGCGACCTCCAACCTCTCTTTGGCTTCCCCAGCTTTCATGTCTTCTCCTTTGTGTTTAAGAACTGGAATTAAAACCTTATCGCGATGCTCCTCGTTTGATTTTTATCCACGTTATCCCGACAGCAACCATGAACAGGCCTGCCCATAAAGGAAAGGCAGAAAGTTGTCGTCGTGGAGCGGGTGGATACATAGCTGCCTGACGCTTTTCCCCTGAAGAATTGGTGTCAAGACCTCGAAGGAACTCGACCATATCCGCGCGCTGCGCGCCGTCGGATAGGTAGAATGGATGCGGGGCTGTTTCTCCGCGCGCAGGGTCAAGCAGGTTATCTAAACTCGGCACCGAAGCATCATGAAGAAAGATATTCGTCCTTGCTAAATCAAGGAGCAGAGGCATGGCATTGCCGCGCTTCTCTCCCCGATCACTTGCATCTACGACGATCATCTTGTCGTCGAACGTGCCGGACGCATTCAAGATCGTGCTGAGCTTGGAATCACCCCGTTTGCCCACCGGAATGGCTATGTATCCCGGCCAGATGGCCTTCATCTCGACCAGCATCGGTGGCACGAACTTACTCTGATCCACGTTATGGCACTTGGTGCAGTTGGTGCGAAACAATTCCCGGCCACGAGCGGCCATCTCCGCGTTCACTTTCGCTCCCGGAGGAGCTTGCAATTGATCGAGGTAAGCGTTCATGTCGAGCAGTTTCTGATTGTCCACACGCCGCCCGACGATGCTTGCCGGGTCGCCGACCTTGCCCGTCAACTCCGCTTTGACGAAGGGGTAGCCAGTTACGCCCGTGTCCCGCAAAATCTTTTCATACTCGCTCACCATCTGCTTCCCGGCTGGCCCGGCTTTCATCTCCAGAAACTGTCGCCCTTCGGGCGTGAGCAGTGTCGTCGGATCAAGGTTTGTGGTGTAGGAGCCGTTGCTGATGTCGTCTAACTTGCTGAACTCACCTGCCGAGCCGTAAGGCGCAGCTAAATCCTGCCGGAACAGAGGCGTGTTTTTGACCGGATTGCCATTCCCATCCTGCGTTTCGTCAAAGGTGCCGACCGGGTAATAAGCGGGGTTGCTCAGGTAGGCATCAACCTCCGCTTCTGTCGAGTCCGGGCCTAAGCCGGAGGGCGCTCTCCCGATACTCACGCCTAAGAATGTCTGTTGAAGGTTCGGGTAGAAAGCTCTTGAGTTGGCAGCCATCGCCAGCAACTTGCCGACGTTCAAGGTCAATGCGGCAGGGCCATCCACGCGACGACCGATGGAGCCGCCCTGCGGCAAGTCGAAAACAGATTTGTCCGGGATGGTGTGGCAGATCGTGCAGGCGATGCCGACCTTGTCGCCAGCCATGATGTCCATCTTCCCATCTTTATTGGTGTCCTTCGGGACAACACCGACGACGGCGTTAGCGTTGATGAGCGCAACTGTGGTCTTCGGGTCGTTGAGCATGGGGGCGTTCTGCGGCGACATATCCGTCTTTAACTCCGCTTCCATAGTTTTACGCATCGCGGGATCAATGGCCTCGATGTCAACTTGAAGACCTGCTTCCAGCGCCTGTTTCGGCGTGAACTTCGCGTCCATCATGCCCTTTGGCAAGCGCGCTGCGTCAGTCCAAAACCCCTCGTTGCCGAAAGTCTCGAAGCGAAACACGTCGCGACCCGACGCGGCATTGCCAGCCTGATGAGGATTCGGGTTTTGCTCGATACCGGGGCCATCGGAGACAGGATGCGGGCCTTTAACTTTGGCGGCTTCCTTGCCTCGGTTACAAGCGACTATAACCAGAAGATTTGCGGCGACAAGGAGCGCAAGGATGAAGCGTTTGTCGAACATTGGAGTCAACATTTAAAGCGACGCCTTTCTCGCCCTCAAAGAAGAAGACAATCACCGCCGGGCGTAAAGCGACGATTGTCAGGTCAAACATGGGGGACGGATTCGCTTAGCGATAAGTGATCTGATTATAAAGATAGCTTCCTAAAAGCTGTGTTGGCTTGCCAACGTTACATTCATTGCTCTTTTGATTACTATGAAGATTCTTTCATGCCACATTACGGCAGAATTTCGGTGGGCCGGAATTGAGCTGACCACTTCAGTTCTTTTACCCGGCGATAGGGTTATGCGTATGCCAAAAAACAAGCAGCAGCAATTCGGTAATCATTTAGCCTGTCAGACTCTGACGGGTCTCGCTCTCGAGCACTTGCCGGATGACGGCTCGCTGGGGCGGATCAAGCGCTTCCGCAAAGATGCAGATATATGGCGACCGGACGACACGGCGGATCGCATCTACTTCCTTCGGCGCGGTCAGGTGGTAGTGATGACAGGCGACTCCGAAGGCAGCGAGGTCATCATGCAGGTGATCGAGAAGGGCGAGCCATTCGGCGAGCTTTGCTTCTGTTCACAAGAGAAGGGGTTACGTCACACTACCGGGCGGGCTGTGACGGAAAGCGAAGCGCTTGAGGTCAGGCACAGCGACTTCGTGAGCTACTTACAGAAGAACACGGATGCGCTGATGAGCTTTACCTTCACCTTCTGCGTGCGGCTCAGCGAAATGAAACTCCGCGTTGGCGTGCTGGCGCACCGCGGAGCAGAAGAAAGGCTTGGACGACTCCTGCTTCAGCTAGCAGCTCATCCGGGCCAGCAACACACCGAAGGAACAAACGAAGTGCCGCTTCACATCAATCATGAGGGGCTGGCGAAGATGGCCGCGATGAACAGGTCACATGTCACCGTCACGATGGGGAAGCTCCGCAAAAGGGGCCTCGTGCGCTACGAGCGTAACCGCCCGCTCGTGGTTGATGTCCCCGCGCTCACAGCTTATTTGACAGACAGTTGAAAGAGACAAATTGAATAAGGCGACACACTGAAGCAAAGTGCTGCAACCGTGAGGCTGTAACGAATGCTCTTCGCTACCATTGTAGTAATGGGCAGTTGGAATGGCAGGTCAATTGATTGACCATAATTGATGAGCAAAAAGTACTGGCCTTACATTCATCAATTATTAGTCCTCACTTCTCATCAGAGACAATTGCGACGCGGAATCCCATCAAAGACCATTCGGCTTCGCCTTCGACTTCGTTGATGTAGGAGAAATCGTTCGGCGCGTTTGAGCCGACGGCGTAGCAGGTGGCGTTGCCTTGCTCATCCCTGTAGAAGCCGAGTTCGAGCGTCTCCGTCTCGCTCCATTCCGGGTGAAAGATGGTGCCGATGAGGTTGAAGACGG
>JACCVS010000588.1 GCA_013698055.1 Acidobacteriota bacterium | reverse complement strand
ACGGCAACGGGCGGCTCTCCTTCGATTCTCCGCAGCAGGACAATCCCAGAGAGTTTGACCAGTACGTGTCCGACCCCGCTCATCCGGTTCCCTACAGGGCGCGTCCCATCGAGCCGACTTATAATCCATCGGCTGCGGGCGGCTCACGCTGGTACACGTGGCTGCTCGATGATCAACGCTTCGTTCACCAGCGCCCTGACGTGCTGTCCTGGGAGACCGAACCTTTGAAGGAAGACGTGGTCATTTCCGGCAACATCGTCGCTCGTCTTTTCGCTTCGACCTCCGGGACTGACAGCGACTGGGTTGTGAAGTTGATTGACGTTTACCCTGAAGAGTACGCGAAAGAGCCGAGGATGGGCGGATACCAGTTGATGATCGCGAACGAAATCCTGCGAGGCCGCTTCCGCAAGAGCTTCGAGAAGCCCGAGCCTGTCGCGCCCAATCAGGTCAACGAATACGTGATTGATCTGCACACGAGCGACCACCGTTTTCTGAAAGGCCATAAGATCATGGTGCAGGTTCAGAGCACGTGGTTTCCTCTCTACGACCGCAATCCGCAAAAGTTTGTCCCAAACATCTACATGGCGAAAGACTCGGACTATCATGCGGCAACTCAGCGCGTGTTTCGCTCCAAACGCTTTTCATCGCACATCAAGCTCCCTGTTGGGGCAAACTGAGCGAAGGCATCTTTACTTTTCACGGTAAATCTTCGCGGCCACTTCGGTGAGCTTCCACACCTTGCACCGTTTAAGGATAGTTGTTGAGATTCGATTCCCGCGCGCAATTCAAAATCATTTTGATCGCAACATTCGGATAGATTGAATCGCAGGCTTCACCTATTATCGAAGCCTGGAGGTCATCATCATTATGACGCAAGATCAAATGGCGATTGAAGAAATGCAGGCAATAGATGAAGAGATACGCTGGCAGGCTGTGCAAACGAGAGATGCAAAATTCAACGGCATCTTCGTGTACGCGGTGCGCTCAACGGGTATTTATTGCAAACCATCCTGCGCCTCGCGTAAGCCGAGCCGCGAGCGCGTCGCGTTCTTTCCCTCGTGCGAAGGCGCAGAAGCCGCCGGTTTCCGCGCGTGTCGCCGCTGCCAGCCGCAGAACGTTTCGGCACGCGCTCCGCAGACAGAGATGGTCATCCGCGCTTGCCGCCTGATTGAGGAAAGCAATGATGAGTCAATCTCGCTCGCCAAACTGGGCGCGGAGATTGGCGTCAGCCCACATCATCTGCAACGCACATTTAAGAGCATCACGGGTGTGACGCCGCGCCAGTACGCGGCAGCGCACCGGCTGGAACAGTTCAAGACACACATCAGAAAAGGAGGAGGCGTGACCGATGCAATGTACGACGCGGGCTACGGTTCGAGCAGTCGTCTTTACGAGAAAGCGCCGGAACAACTCGGCATGACCCCCAGGACTTATGCACGCGGAGGACGTGGAATGAAGATTAATTATACGATTGCCGACAGTCCCTTAGGGAAGCTGCTCGTGGCGACGACCAAGCGCGGAATTTGCGCCGTTACTCTCGGAGACTCTGAAGCTGAGATGGAAGCATCGCTTGCCGTCGAGTATCCAAACGCCGACATTCGCCGCGACACAAACGGAGCAAGCGAGGCGATAGAGCAATTACTGAGCTACCTTGGGGGAGATGAACGGCGTCTCGATTTGCCTCTGGATTTGCAGGCGACCGCGTTTCAACTGAGCGTGTGGGAAGAACTGCGCCGCATTCCTTACGGCAGCACGCGCTCTTACAGCGAAGTAGCGGAAAGTCTCGGTCAACCGAAAGCCATCAGAGCCGTTGCGCGAGCGTGCGCAACCAATCCGGTGGCGCTCGTCACGCCCTGTCATCGAGTCGTGAAAGCAGACGGGAGTCTGAGCGGTTATCGCTGGGGCGTCGAGCGCAAAGCGAATTTGCTGGCAAGGGAGCAAGCTATTAAGGAATCCCATTAGGGAAGATTGATAGTAGCCCAGAGTGAGATGCTGGGCTACTGAGGTAGCGCATTACGCCAGCCGCTGGTAAAGCTCCGCATTTTTCCTGAGAACATAATCCGCAGCGCGCCCGAAATCTTCTTCCGGTTGAGCAAGTAACTCTTCGATGCTCATAAGGGCTAAATCTTCTACTGAGACTCCCATGAGACCGGCAATCTCTCTGAGTTTTGATAAATGTTCTTCGGGAAGATTAATGGTAATAGAACTCATGTTCATAGCCCCCGATATTAGATATATTCTACGGTCGAATTGTAAACCATCTTCACTTGTCGAGATACATCTTCGCGGCCATCTTCGCTAGCTTCCACATCTTGCCCCACTCGATGCGCCCCTCGGTGTCACGTCCCAGGAGCTTGTCAACCATCAGCTTGCGAAACAGCTTGCCCTCGCGTTTGAGCATGAACTCTTTGGCGTAGGGCTTGGCCGTGTCGAAGAAGCTGAACTCCGGGTCGGTGACGATGCCGATGCCTTCGAGCGTCATCAGCGCGCGAATGATGTAGGTGAAGTTGGCAGGCAAGCGAAAAGGATACTCGTACATCACTTCGGCCAGATCATAGGTCAACTCTTTGAAGTTGACCTCGCCGAGCTTCAAATCCAAATAGTGCTGGAAGAGTCCTTCGACGACAGGACGAATCAGTTCAGGGTCAACGCCGGGCTTTAAGAAATCGAGGTTGATTAAGTCCTGAGCCAATCCATGCACGTCGCGGCTGACAACGTGGAAGAAGGCGTTAATCATCAGCGATTGCAGACGCGGCGTGATCTTGCCCGTCATCCCAAAATCGAAGAAGGCCAGATGGCCGTTATCCATCACCAGCAGATTTCCCGGATGCGGATCGGCGTGAAAGAAGCCGTCTTCGAGAAGCTGTTTCAGGTACGTGCGAACCAGCAGACGGTTGACCTTGACCGGAGAGAAACGTTTGGCGCGCAGTCCCTCGATGTCAACGACCTTCGTGCCGCGAATGAACTCCATCGTCAGGACGCGCGCCGTGGTGTGCGTCCAGTGAATGTGAGGGACGCGAATGGTCTTCCACTTCTTGAAGTTTTCACGGAAGACATCCGCGTTGCGCCCCTCCTGCATGTAGTCCATCTCTTCCGTGATGGTCTCGGAGAACTCGCGAAGCATCCCTTCCCAGTCGGCGTTCTCGTTCATCTGCGGAAAGCGACGCATCATCTCCGTCAGGCGGCGCAGAACGACGATGTCGAAGCCGACAATCTCGGCGAGGCCGGGGCGCTGGACTTTGACAGCGACTTCTTCGCCCGTATGAAGTCGCGCACGATAAACCTGGCCGAGCGAGGCAGCGGCAATTGGCTCCGTGTCAAACTCGGCGTAAGCCTCGCTGACCTTGCGGCCAAGCTCCGTTTCAATGCGCGCGAATGCTTCCGCGTTCGCGAACGGCGGCACCTGATCTTGCAGCTTGACGAGTTCCTTGACGTAAGAGAGCGGCAGAAGGTCGCCGCGTGTGCCGAGCGATTGCCCGATCTTGATAAAGGTCGGGCCGAGCTTGATTAAACTCTCTTTGAGCCAGACGGCCTGCGCTTCCAGCCGCGCCTCTTTTTTCTCAGACCCCTGTGCGCCCCGAAACACGAGAAAGCGCAGCACGCGGATGAAACGATCCAGCAGACGGCGGTCAACGTTGCGCGTCCATTCCTGAAATTGCGCGATGCGCCCGCGCTTTCGTGCCGCCTCGCGCTTGCGCTGGGCGAAGCGCTCGTTGAAGGTCGCGCGAATGTCGTAGCTATCGAGAAAGAGGTAGAGCGAGAGCAGGCCGAGTACACGCCCAA
>JACCVS010000583.1 GCA_013698055.1 Acidobacteriota bacterium | reverse complement strand
TGTGGATCGGAGGCATGAAATTTACTGCCTACGAAGCCAAAGGACTTGAGAGTGTAGTCTCTACCAGCCCGCTCTTGTCGTGGGGCTATCAAGTGTTCAGCCTACAAGGATTTTCAAATCTGCTTGGGGTCGTCGAGATTGTGTTCGCCATGCTCATCGCGGCGCGACCGCTTGCGCCTCTGGCGTCGGCGGTCGGCAGCTTTGGAGCAATTGGGATGTTCCTGATTACCTTGAGCTTCTTCTTCTCGGCGTCGGGTGTGTGGGCGAAGGATTACGGTTTTCCCGTGCTTGGCGGGACGGGACAATTTCTGGTGAAAGACTTACTTCTGCTCGGTGCGGCAGTCTGGACGGCGGGGGAATCGCTGCGCGCGGCGCGACGTTAGTAATCGCGCAAGATCAAGCCGCGTTAGTCGGGTGGAGGCAACAATGAACTCACAGTCGCCACATCAAAATCGCGCGTTCGCCGTTCTCCGACAGTAAGATAGGGTGAACAATGTTTAAGTCGTGGAATAAATGGACACTGTTGCCGTTGCGTCTGCTCATCGGATTCGGGTTTGCGGCGCACGGATTCTCGAAGTTGAGCGCGGGGCCACAGAAGTTTGCGGGCATACTTCAGGAGATTGGTGTCCCTCTGCCGAATTTGATGGCGTGGCTTACGGCACTCATCGAATTCTTCGGCGGGTTGGCGGTGATGGCGGGCGCGTTTGTCTGGATCGTAAGTATCCCGCTCATTATTATCATGCTCGTAGCGACATTCACAATTCATCTGCCATACGGGTTCTCAGCGATCAAGTTGATGGGGATGGCAGGGAACATCCCGCAGTTCGGTACGCCCGGCTTCGAGGTGAACCTACTTTACATTGTGGGGTTGTTCGCTCTTGTTCTGGGTGGCACTAGCCCACTCTCGATTGAGCATCTGCTTGCGCGCCGGGATGATGTAGATAATCGCTTAGAATCAGACTTGGATTGATTGCCGGAATCTAGCAATGAATTCGACACAGCCACCGAGACAAAATAACTCGTTTGCAACGCTCCGTCAGTTCATTCGTGGAAGCGTGCCTGTCGAGTGTTGCGAGATGAGCGGCAGCCGTCTGGCTCGCGCTAGACGAAGCCGCGTGCCCGCGCTTGGACTTTCGGAATCCCAACCCAAGTTCCAATCTCGAAACACGTTTACGCGCTCGCCTCACATTTCGTTTACGGCTTGACCACAGAGATCGTGCGGCGCGCGGTGCGTCATGCTCTATGACATACGAGCAACATTTTGTGTGATCTTCAGTGATATAGAGATCGTCGCAGAGATTTCGCTAAGTATCAGGTTGATAAAAAGAAAGGGGAAAGTGATGAGCAAACGGATAAATAGAATTGCGTTGTTGGCGGCGCTTGGCGCGTTTGGCTTGCTGGCGGCGGCTTGTGGGAATCAGCCCGGACCCGGCGGCGCGCCAGACAGCAAAGCTCCATTGCAGTCTGAGGGGACTAAACCGCCAACCGATAAGGGCGATCAGGTAGTGACGGGCGGCGACCTCGACTTTATGAATCAAGCGGCTCCGGGCGGCAAAGCGGAAGTCGAACTCGGACGCATGGCAGCCAGTCAGGGGATGAGCAAAGAAGTGAAAGAGTTCGGACAGAAGATGGTTGAAGATCACTCGAAAGCGAATCAGGAATTGATGCAGTTGGGCGGGCAGAAGAAGGTCATGCTGCCGCCCGACGTGATGCCGAAGCATAAAGAGGTGATGGAAAAGTTGTCGAAGCTGAAAGGCGCAGACTTTGACCGCGAGTAGGTGAAGGCGATGGTCGAGGATCACGAAAAAGACGTGACCGCATTTGCAGCCACAGCCAGCAACGGCGTGGATGCGGACGTGAAAGCGTTTGCCGCGAAGGCTCTGCCGACCCTTCGGATGCACCTGCAAATGATTAAAGATATTCAGGGGAAAATGAAGTGAGATTCTCCTTCGACATCATGGCAGAAAAGCAAGCGCGGTGAAGGCGGGACAGCAAAGCAGCGTCGCCATGCGAAAGGGCTTTGGCGGCACGCGCATCGTGGCTATGCTTGCCGGTGAGCAGTTGCCCGGAATATCTTAGAAGGCGCTCGAGGCATTAACGATCTACGGGGAACATGAGTCAGCCTCATCGCTATGATGCAATCGTCATCGGCTCAGGACCTAACGGACTCGCGGCGGCGAT
>JACCVS010000581.1 GCA_013698055.1 Acidobacteriota bacterium | reverse complement strand
CTGTATTTCTGCGCCTTGCGCTCGGCGGCGATTTTCTTGTTGGCTTCTTCATCTGAAGCGCCGTGATAAACCGTGCTGGTGAAAAGCAGCGCGCGCCCGTCCGGTTTCCACACTGGCGTGCGCGCTCCTGTAGAGAGCGAAGTCACACGCACGGCCTCGCCGCCCGCCGCAACGTCCATCACGTAAATCTGGCTCACGTCGTCGCCTTCACGCTTGGCGGAGAAAGCGAGCCGCTGGCTGTCTGGACTCCACGTCGCGCCGCTCTCGCCGCTTTTACTGAAGGTCAAACGTCGAGGAGAGGCGCTTGCATCCGCCGGGACGATCCACAAATCCGAGACCTGATCTTTTTCGTCATACGCAGGATCAATCAGGGAGAAGACGACCCACTTGCCATCGTGACTGGGAATGGGCGCGCCGACGCGCTTCATCATCCACATCGTCTCGTGCGTGAGCGGAGCTTTGCCTGTCGCCGTTTGCGCGCTGATGCGAAGAGTCAAACTCGACGGCGCGAGGGAAACGATTGCGATGATGAAGAGTTGCAGAAACAGGGTGTGGTAATTCCTGGCGGACATTTTTTGTTCTCCTGCGAAAATGATTGTCTTAGGTCTAAGTAGGGAATGAAGAGGATAGACAAGATTTACATGATTAACAAGACTAAGTAGAGAAGGCAGGGTAAGCGGCTTGAAATGCTTTTCCTTTATCCTGTCCATCTTATTAATCCTGGTCTATTTCTTCTGCATTTCGATTTAGTAGTTCGTTAAAATCGCTTCCGGCGCGAAATCCATCTGTTGCAGGCGCTCGCGTGTTTGCCCGATCATTTCGCGCGAGCCGCAGATGAGTGCGACGGGCGAAGACAAATCCGGCAGGACGTGATCGAGCAGTGATTGAACGTAGCCGGTCGGGCCTGACCAGTCATGGCCGTCAGGACGCGACACGACTCGGCGCAGCTCAACCCCGGCAGCTTCCCATTCCTCAACCTCATCGCCGTAGCAAAAATTATCAGGCGTGCGCGCGCCATACAGCACCACGAGTTGACCGTACTCGCTCTTATGCTTTATCACCTGTCGCAGCGCCGAGCGCAATGGAGCGACGCCTGTCCCCATCGCGACGAAGACTAAATCCTTACCCTTCTGCTCGTGCAGCGCAAAACCGTGGCCGACGATGTCTATCAACTCGACCGGGTCTTCCTCTTTCATCTCGTAGATTGCGCCGCCTGCTCCAAACCCACGCTTGACTAAAAACTCAAGCTCCGCATCTTCCGGCGCGCTGGCGAAGGCGAAATAAGCCTGTTCTTCATGAACACGCAGCACGGCCACCTGTCCGGGAACAAACCGTACTCCATGTCCGCCTTCCGAGTTTGCGGGCAGCATATCGAACGAACGTATCTCGCGCGCCTGCTGCTGAACTTGCTTGATGAAGAGTGTCTGCGGTTGAGTGAGCATGAAAGGAAACCCTGCGGGATCGTTCTTTATGGCGTCTATGCTTTGGCCTCTTCGTACAGGCGATCAATCACGTCGCGGTATTTTTCGTCAACGACGCGGCGCTTAACTTTGAGCGTCGGCGTTAACTCGTCGCCGTCAATCGTCAATTCGTTTTCAAGGAGCGCGATGCGCTTGACGCGCTCGTATTGAGCAAGATCGGGCGTCAAGGCCGCGACCTGTCTCTCGAAGAGATCAATGATGCGCGGATGGTTGCAGAATTGCGCGGGCGTGCCTGCTCCTATCCCTTTCATCTCAGCGTAAGCGCGAATCTGTTCCCAGTCAGGCACGATCAGCGCAGCCGGAAAATTGCGCCCGTTGCCGATGAGCACGACCTGATTGACGAAGCGCGAGCCTTTAATCATCTGCTCGATGGGCTGCGGCGCGATGTACTTTCCGCCGGAAGTTTTGAAAAGCTCTTTCTTGCGATCCGTGATGCGAAGAAATCCGTCCGCATCCAGCGTCCCGATGTCGCCCGTCTTGAACCAACCGTCTTCGGTGAACACAGCGCGCGTCTCTTCAGGCTTATTGTAATAACCCTGCATTATATTCGGGCCGCGCGTTTCAATCTCGCCGTCTGTGGCGATTCGCACCTCAACGTTGCTGATCGGCCTTCCGACCGTCCCGATGCGGTTGTCTTCCAATCTTCCGGCGGAGATGACGGGTGAGGTTTCCGTCAACCCGTAGCCCTGCACGATGGGCAGACCTGCTCCGGCGAAGACCAGAGCAATTTCGTCGGGCAACGCCGCGCCGCCTGAGATAAAGACGCGAATCCTGCCTCCCAATCCCGCGTGCCATTTCGAGAAGACGAGACGCGATGCCAGCTTATATTTGAATGCGAGCATCGGCGGAACGCTTTTGTGATTGAGCGTGTATCGCGCGTAGTCCTTGCCCACGTTGACAGCCCAGGCGAGTATCCCCGCTTTCATTCTCCCGTCAGCCGCCGCCTTGTCCTTGATCTTCATGTAAATCTTCTCGAAGAGGCGGGGGACGCAAATGAGAATCGTCGGGCGCGTCTCGCGCAAATTGTCGCCGATCTTCTCCATAGATTCAGCGTAAAAGACGCTCATACCGTGATGCAGGTACATGTACATGGCGAGTCGTTCGAGCACATGCGAATAGGGAAGCACGGATAGCACGCTGTCTTCTGCGGAGAAAGAGAGGTGGCCGGACGAGTCAATCAAATTGGTGACGAGGTTAGTGTGCGTCAGCATGACGCCTTTCGGCTCGCCCGTTGTTCCTGAAGTGTAAATGATCGTCGCCAAATCTTCCGGCTTGACTGCGCGCGCCAGTTCTTCGCTCAAGTTCGGCTGCTGTGTTCCAAGCTCGCGCCCGCGCTCTTCCAGTTCCGAGAACGTCGTGGTGGCGTCGTCGTCTTTCACTCCGCTGGAATCGAAAAAGATGATGCGCTCCAGAGCCGGACAATCTTTGATTGCGTCTTTGACCTGATCGAATTTTGCCTGATTCTGGATGAAGAGAATCCGCGCGCCGGAGTCCTTCAGGATGTAGGCGACCTGCGGAGGCGTCAGCGTCGGGTAAATCGGAACATCAATCACACCCGCGAAGAGACAGCCAGCATCCGCGAGAGTCCATTCCGGGCAGTTCTCTGAGAATAAAGCGACACGATCACCGTGCCTTATGCCGAGCGAGT
>JACCVS010000486.1 GCA_013698055.1 Acidobacteriota bacterium | reverse complement strand
GTGGAAAGGAAAGAAGAATCCACAGTTAGAGATTGCCGCGCGGATGCGCTCACGCGATTCGCGCACTGCCGCATCGGGCAGACCGACGATTGTGACGGATGGCTGCGCGTCTGATTCACCGCGCGCGGGCGTCAAATCAACTTCGATGTCAACGAGGTCGGCGTCAATACCGTAAACGGCTGCGGATTGTGTGCGAAAGAGCATGGTGAGATTGCCCCAGTAAAGAACGAAAGCAGCCGTGAATGCTTGAGTAAAGCGTTCAGGGCTGTTGTCTTAAAGAAATTGAGCGCGCTTTCTTTGATCTGCATCGAAAGCGCGCTCGCTATACTTCTAAAGCATTTCAGCCGAGCGGGTCGCGCCGCCTCTCAAACTTAACGGCTGCTGCGACGCCGGGAGGAGCCGGGAGCCGCTTTCGGTATTTTAACCTCGAATCCTGACTGGAATTCTGAATTGACGCCGACGCCGTTCATCTTCGCCACATCTTCCGCCGAGACGTTGTGGATGATGGCGAGCTTGGCGGGCGTGTCGCCAGCGCGAGCTTTAACTTTCATCATCCCCGGCGTGGCAGGCGTTGCCCCGGCGCGAGGAGTGTAAGTAGCAAGCTGCACGTTGTTGCCAGCCAGCGGCGCATCACGGCGCTCAATGGGAATACCCTTCAAGGCAGCGACGAATTGATTTGCCTTGCCAGCCGGGATGCGAAGCTGATGAGACTCGCCGCGCGGCGTCGTGTCGCGTCGCAGTTCAGGATTGAGCATTCGGATGTAATCAATGCTCACGTTTGTCGCCTGTGCAGCCAACTGGAGGCTTGTCGCCGTCGGAACCTGCACCACATCGTAAGCGAGCGGAGCGTCCGGGCGAATGTTGCGGAAGCCGTATTTCTCGCGATTCTTCGCAATCAACATCGTCGCCAGAATGCTCGGCACGTAGTTGCGCGTCTCCTGCGCGATGTAAGGGTGAATCTTCCAAAAACTGCGCGAGCCTGCGCGCGAGATAGCGCGATCAATGTTGCCCTGGCCGGTGTTGTAAGCGGCCATCGCCAGTTCCCAGTTGCCGAAGTGGTTATAGAGGTCTCTCAGGTAACGAGCCGATGCGCGTGTGGCCTTCTCATAACTATTGCGCTCATCAACCCATGCTGTCTGACGCAAGCCGTAGGTGCGCCCTGTGCCGGGAATGAACTGCCAGAGGCCGGAAGCCGAAGCCCATGAAAGAGCTTTCACTCGCCAAGCGCTCTCGACCTGACCTAGCCAGGTAACATCCTCGGGCACGCCCTCTTCACGGAAAATCCTGCGCGCCATCTGCATAAACTGACCCGAGCGACGAAGGCCGGCTTCCATCGTTGAGCGTCCGCGACCCTGATAGTAATTGATGTAGCCTTGAATCAGGGAATTCGTTTCAAACTGAATATCAATCGCGTTCTTGGCGGTTTCAATATCCGCAATCTTGCCCGGATCAACGTCCTCTACCTCTTCGGGAGTGAGAATCAGCTTGGAATATTCATCAAGGGGCGACGGCTCAAACTTCTGTTGCTTGAAGCCAGTCTCTTGCTGCGGCGCGTTCCTCTCATCCTGCTGGGATTGAGCGGTGGAGGTGGAAGGCATGTTCATCGCCACTTCGACACGCGGCGTGACCTGCTGCTGCGGAACTTCCAGACGATAGACGCGCTCGACAAGCTCAAGATAGTAAGTTTGGAAACGCGGGTTCCCGCGCACGTCCATCCCGGATTCGAGAATGACGTTCACCGCTTTATCGAATTCGTCGCGCGCTTCTGAGCGCTTGTTGTCATTCAGGTTTAACTGACCTTGCTTGAAGTGTGCCTCGGCCTTTTCGATAACTTTCTGAACATGGGGCGCTAGCTTTTCAACTTCATTTAAGGTCGCGCGCTCGGATGAGCCAGCCGGAATTTGGGCGTAAAGATTGATAGCCGAAAAGGTGAGCGCCACGAAAAGGGCGGTGCGAATAATTACGCGGGGGAAGCTCGTTCTTAACAAAATCGTCGTTCTCCTTCTTATTCGAGAGCTGAGGGGCAAATCCACGACGGCGACTTCTCCCCGTTAGAGAGTCGCACGAGCGGCATCTACAAAATTAACGCGAGGGTTGATTAAAAGTTCCTTTTTGACATCGGCCCGCACGGCAGTTTGACGTTTGTGAGCCAATAGATTGCGGAGCGTATCACAGGGTTTTCCGCAGTGTCAAACATATCCCTAACGTAAAGAGAAGGCGAAGCGGTGAGATTTTCCACTTAAAACCGCTTTTGCCTTCCCTTTAACAGATGCTCCGGCAGGGTGGCGGGTTGCGCTCTCTCGGAGGGGAATTTTCGAGCGCCGTAACTGTTGAAATAGTTGCGCTAAACCACTCTCTCAGGCGCTGCTTGGAGACGCTGCCTGCGGCATCCGCGCCGGGCGTGGAGTCGTTGTTGCGGGAGGCGTAATTTTCTCCTTCAAAGCCTCGCGGAAGACCTCTCTGACATTGTCCACGAAAACGAACCGGATATTGCCGAATAGCTCTTTGGGCACTTCGTCCATGTCGCGCTGATTAAGCTGCGGCAGAATGATCATCGAGACACGCGCTCGACGAGCCGCCAGCACCTTTTCCTTGACCCCGCCGACGGGCAGGACATTGCCGCGCAAGGTGATTTCACCCGTCATGGCGACATCTTTTCGGATGGGACGCTGCGAGAGAACCGAGACCATCGCCGTCGCCAGCGTGATTCCGGCGCTCGGGCCGTCCTTCGGAATTGCGCCTTCCGGGATGTGTATGTGCAGATCGTAGTTGCTGAAATCCTCTTCGTTAATCTCCAGCTCTTTGGCGCGGGATTTGGCGTAGGAAAATGCGGCCTGCGCCGATTCGCGCATGACTTCGCCGAGTTGTCCGGTCAGGACGAGATTTCCCTTGCCTTTCATCCTCAACGCCTCAATGAAGAGCACTTCGCCGCCAACGGATGTCCAGGCCAGCCCTGTTGCGACGCCAATCTGATCCTTCTTCAAGACCTCGTCCGGCATGACCTTCGGCGTCCCCAGAAACTCGCGCAGGTTTTTCAAAGAGACGCGGACAGTTCCCTTGTGGTCTTCGGCGATGCGCCGCGCGACTTTACGGCAGATCGTCCCGATCTCGCGCTCCAACTGCCGGAGTCCAGCCTCCTGCGTGTACTGTAAAATGACTGCCGCCAGCGCCGTTTTCGAGATGTGCAAATCGCGCGTAGTGATGCCGTTCTCTTCCAATTGCTTTGGCAGCAGGTGACGACGCGCAATCTCGCGCTTTTCTTCTTCAGTGTAACCCGCGAGACGAATCACCTCCATGCGGTCGCGCAACGCGGGCTGAATGGTATCCAGCATATTGGCGGTCGTCATAAACA
>JACCVS010000480.1 GCA_013698055.1 Acidobacteriota bacterium | reverse complement strand
GAGCTTCGGCGCGATGTCACGCGACTTGATCCGGGCTTGCGTCTGGCTCCGCTCCACGCACAGTTTAGACCATCAAACGTCGGCGGCGTGTCGCGTCCGATTGATCTTCTGGCACTTAGGCGCGATGGGCGGCTCGTCGTCATCGAGTTGAAAGTTTCAGAAGACCGCGAGCATGTTCTACAGGGTGCGGACTACTGGCGACGAACCGAAATCTATCGCCGCCACGGGCACATCACCCGCGCCCGTCTTTTTGGCGACACTGTAATTACAGATGAGCCACCACTCGTCTATCTTGTCGCCCCGCTCCTCCGGTTCCATCGCGCTTTCACACTTCTGGCGCGAGCTGTCACGCCGGAGATAGAGGTTTTCCGCTTCGACATCAATGAAGACTGGCGCGCGGGCGTGCGGGTCATGCGCCGCACGCGCGTCAATTAACCTTTTGTCTCAGTAGGACGAGAGCGGCTGTTGCTGGAGTCCGAACGCCAGCGGGTTTTCGCCGATGATGGCGGCGGCAAAGAAACTCGTTACGTAATGGACGTTCTCCTTTTGAAATGTCTCGTCGAGCCGGCTGCTGGCGGCAGTCAGAGCGCAGATGCTGCAACGCCTGTTCTGATCATCGAGGACGAGTTGCAGTGCGCTCGCAGTCTTCTGCCCGCCGCGATTGTAGGCGAGGAGCGCGAGGGCTTCCTTCATCGGATCATCTTTGAATTGCTTCAGCCCGTCCGCGATGTAGCGCGCGGCGGCGTCAGCAGATTTCTCCACGTCTAACAATTCCTGCGTCGTCAAGCCGTAACGCTGTCCGGTCTTCGGCAGAAACTGAAACATGCCGATTGCGCCCATCGAATTTGGCGATTGCAGGTTGACGTACTCGGATTCGATCAGCGGAAGGTAAAGACCGATGATTGGCGAGACGTTGCGCGCCTTGAACGCGCTGATGAGCGATGGCGCGACTGCCCGCCCGCGCTCGAAGACGAGGCGCATGTCGCGTTCGCCCGCGTTATTGCCGATGCGCTTCGCGTATTTATCAATGAACTTCTGAACGACAGCTTCAAAATCAGCCGTGAATTCATATTCTGTGCCGGACATCTCGCGGGCGATACGCCGCACCTGTTCCGCGACAAATGCCCTCTTCTCATCCTGCGACATCTGTTGATAGAGCTTGCCGCCTTGCGCGTGTGCGGTGCTGGTTAATATCGTCAAAGAAATGATGACGGTGAGCGATAGAACTAATATTCTCTGGATTTTCATCGTTTATTCCTCTCATGGATTAGTTGAGCTACGAGAGCGTTCATGCAGATGCCTCTCACTTTAATAAGCGAGAACAGACAACGAAAGTGTTCATCCGAATGAAAAGATTTTTCAAGAAATCGCATTGCGCTGAAGCGTGATGAAAGATGGTAGAATCTTGGAACGAACGGAGCTGCTATGTGCGCAGCAGGGAATCAAATATTGATGACGACGCTTTCAAAACCGAACGTGACGGAGTTGCTGCAAGAATGGCAGCAGGGAGATCGTGAAGCTCTCGACCGGCTGACACCTCTGGTTTACGACGAACTGCGTCGCATCGCACACGCATACGTTCAACGGGAGCGCAGCGGCCACACGCTTGAAACCACTGCGCTCGTCAACGAAGCTTACCTGCGCCTCGCCGGTGGACAAAACGTGAACTGGCAGAATCGCGCGCACTTCTTCGCCGTCGCGGCGCAGGTCATGCGCCGCATCCTGATTGACCATGCGCGCAAGCGGCACTACATGAAGCGCGGAGGCGAAGCGCAACAGGTCTCGCTTGACGAAGCCTCCTTGATGACCGAAGTGCGCGCCTCAGAACTCGTCGCGCTCGACGACGCTCTGGAAGAACTCGCTAAACTTGATCCGCGCAAGAGCCGCGTCGTCGAGCTGCGTTACTTCGGTGGCCTCAGCCTTGAAGAGACAGCCGACGTTTTAGAAATCTCGATGATGACCGTCCGCCGCGACTGGCGCGCCGCGAAAGCCTGGCTGTATAAAGCAGTGACGAGTGACAAGTGACAAGTTAAAACAGGAGCGTGCTTGCGATATGCTCTCCTGTCTTGTTCTTCTTTTTCTTGCTCGTCACTTGTCACTCGTCACTCGTCACTGTTTTTATGAACCCTGAGCGATGGCAACAAATAGAGTTTGTCTTGCAGGCGGCGCTTGATCACCCGCCGCAGGAGCGTGCTGCGTATTTGGATGCGGCGTGCGCGGGTGATGAAGCGTTGAAGGATGAAGCGACCCAGTTAATCATCGCGCACGATACGGCGGGCGAGTTTATGGAGCAGCCTGCTATCGCGCAGGACGCGCGCGTCCTCATCGGCGATGATGCCGACATCAACATCGGACGCGTCATCGGCCCATACAGAATCGTCAGGGAACTGGGCGTGGGCGGCATGGGCGAAGTTTATCTGGCGCAGGATGCGCGACTCGGTCGCCTTGTTGCGCTGAAAATTCTGCTTTCTTATTTCGCTTCGGATAATGAGCGCCTGCGCCGCTTTCAACGCGAGGCACGCGCCGCTTCGGCCTTGAATCATCAGAATATACTGACGATTTATGAAGTCGGCGAAGCGGATGGAGTTCACTTCATCAGCACGGAATTCATTGACGGGCAGACTTTGCGCGAGTTGATTCCGGCAAAGGGCTTACCTCTCGCAGAAACTCTCGACATCGCCATGCAGGTCGCTTCGGCTCTGGAAGCGGCACACGCGGCGGGCATTATCCACCGTGACATCAAACCGGAAAACATCATGCGGCGCGCAGACGGCACGGTGAAGATTCTGGACTTCGGCATCGCCAAGCTGACTGAAGCCGCGCCGTCCGAATCTTCAAGCGAAGCACTGACCATCATTAAATCGCAGACCGAGACGGGCGTCGTGATGGGAACCGTGGGCTATATGTCACCGGAGCAGGCGCGAGGGTTGACGGTTGACGAGCGCACGGATATCTGGAGTCTGGGATGCGTGCTTTATGAAATGCTGTCGGGTCGCGCGCCGTTCGCGGGCGCAACTCGCATAGATACGCTCGTCGCCGTTCTTGAGCGAGAGCCGGCGCCGTTATTTCACTTGACGGAGGACGCGCCAGCGCAGTTGCAGCAACTACAGGGCATCATCATTAGAGCTTTGCGTAAGGAGAGAGATGAGCGATACAAAACCGTGCCGGAGATGCTTGCGGATTTGAGAAGCGCCGGGGATGAAATCGCACTCGTGCCCGCTACACCCGGTTCAATTGCCGTTGCGCCGCAGGCTTTGTCTTCTATCACCGATCAGGAAGCGCGACAGGCACAGCGTCGTATCCTGCGAGCTTTTCTCGTCGTTGTGTTGTTGATAGCCGCAGTCTTTTTTTACAGCCGCTCGGCTGCGCGCCGCGAAGCGAACCTGAGAAACGCGCCCGCCGCGACAACCGCGACAACCGCGACGAAGCTGTACGCGCAGATGAGCGAAGCAGAGCAACTCGCTTTCATCAACGAGCAGGAACAAAAAATCTCTGCTCAAATGGGAGAGAATCCCGTCAAGCTCAATGAAGACGCGCTGCGCGCCATCAAGCGCAATGTGGATTCCTACGTGGCGCGTCTCGGCAGCACGTCCGCCAAGCCTGGCCGTGATGATTTGCATGTTGTTTACGCGCGGGCTGTGCCTTATCTTCCACTGATCGCGCGTTCCTTTGCCGCGCGCAAAGTTCCGCTGATGGTCGGCATCTACCTGCCAATGATCGAATCGGAATACAGGCCATGCGCCGAGAGCAGCCTTGGCGCGAAAGGGATATTTCAATTCCTGCCGCAGACCGCGAGACTGTACGGCATCGCTTACGAAGAGATGTGTGATATGGAGAAGATGACGCCCGCCGCCGCCCACCACATCGCGGATCTCATGGCCGAACTGGGAGACGATGCGGAAAGCATGACGCTCGTTTTGCTCAGTTATAATCGCGGGCCGGACTGGGTGCGAAACACATTGCGGCAGTTGAGAGAGACGGGCGACTATGAAAGAAATTTCTGGACGCTTTTCATCAACCGGGACAAACTCGACGAGACGTTTCGCAATGAGAATGCGGGTTACGTCCCGAGATTTTTCGCCGCCGCCATCATCGGTGAAAACCCGCAGACCTTTGAGCTTCAAAATCCGCCGCTCACCACTATGGCTGAACCAAGCGCGCCCGCCGCCGTGCCTTAAGAATTTTTGATGACCTTGCGGAGACTTCCCGCAAGCAGGAAAAGAATTTGACGGGAACAGTTAGGAGATGTTCGGGCGATTCATTTCCCGATGCGTAGGCAGCGTATTTCTTATTTGTGAGAAGACTTGTGCCCGCCAAGACTTTTGTGGTATTAGCCCCCACATTAAGTTCTGCTGAAGACACTATCAATTCGTTTGGCATCTTCCTTCGGACGATTGAAAGGAACATAAATGATAAGATCGAAGAATCCCCATCGCGGCGTCAGCCATGCATCGAGAGGGAAGCTCATGATTGCGCTCAGTGTCATCATCTGCGCC
>JACCVS010000768.1 GCA_013698055.1 Acidobacteriota bacterium | reverse complement strand
CTGAACGAACGCCTGAAAATAAAGGTGGAAGTACAGTCATCTGAGTTGGTGGAGGAGGTCGCCGAGCGAAAGCTAGCGCAACAAGCATTAATTGAAAGCGAGGAGCTTGCGGGACGAGTCCTAATTGAAAGCGAGGAGCGCTTACAGCAGTCGCAAAAGATGGAAGCCATCGGCACTCTGGCCGGAGGTGTCGCTCACGATTTCAACAATCTGTTGACCGTCATTCTCGGCAACACACACCTTGCTCTACGCAAACTGCAACCTGACGATTCATTACAACTTCGCCTTGTGGAGGTGGAAAAGGCTGCCAATCGGGCTGCTGTGCTGACTCGTCAACTCCTGGCTTTCAGCCGTCGCCAGCACTTGGAACGCCGCACTATCAACCTTAATGACACCATCAACGAGATTATGAAATTGCTTCGGCGCATCATCGGGGAAGATGTCGAGGTGCGCGTGATAGCCACGCCCGGCTTATCTGCGACCTTTGCCGATCCGGCGCAAATCGAGCAGGTCATCATGAATCTAGCCGTCAACGCCCGCGACGCGATGCCCGAGGGAGGGCAAATCACCATCGAAACAAGTAATGTTGAATTGGATAATAGTTACCGGCGTCAATATCCTTACGTTGACCCCGGCAAGTATGTACAGATCAGGGTCAGCGATACCGGTACTGGCATTGATGCCGAAACGCAGAAGCATATTTTCGAGCCATTCTTCACGACCAAAGAGGTTGACAAGGGCACTGGTCTCGGTCTCTCAATGGTTTATGGCATCGTTAAGCAGCACGACGGCCACATTAACGTCTACAGCGAGGTGGGGCATGGGACGACGTTCAAAATCTTTCTGCCGATTGTCGAGAGCGCCGTCGAGACAGAGGGGCTAACGATTCAACTTCCTCTGCTCGGTGGAACGGAGACGATTCTCGTGGCGGATGACGAAGAAGCTCTGCGAAACCTGGCGCGAGATATTTTGGAAGGGCTGGATTACACTGTGCTGCTGGCAGAGAATGGCGAAGAGGCTGTGGAGATATTTCAGGGAAACCGCGAGCGAATAGACATGCTGTTGCTGGATGTGGTGATGCCGCGGATGAGTGGCATTGAGGCTTACAAACGGATACGCGAGCTGGGCGGCGATGTCCCATTGATATTTATGACGGGTTACAGTATTGAGACGGTTCAGAGCCAGTTCGTCAGGCAGAGCGAGTTCATAGAAGATTTAGGCGCGATGGTGCTTCATAAGCCGTACAACGTCGAAGGGCTGGGACGCAAGGTTCGCGAGGTGCTGGACAAATCCAAATAACAGACATTTAGCATGATCAAAAGCACGCTGGACTGATCTCAGAAAGACGCTTTAGACTCACATTGAACGCTTCACATTATGCGAGCGAAGATAGACAGACTACACAAGAGAGTCAAATCTTCCCGGCTATGAGCGCAATGCAAAGATAGAAATTAAGATTTCTTTTACTGCTCTGGCTCAAAGGATATTAATAATGGTAAGGCCGGAGATTTCATAAGGGTTGTGGGTAAGGAATCTCAAGATGAGTGGGTCAATCAGGGAGGGGTAGCGATGACCTGCGTCTTCCTGATGTTCGCACCGGGAAATTGGCGCGTTGCCTGCACGGTACGCAGGAAACCTTTCGCCGCCGCCAGCGTTCGCCCGGCGAAGACCGCGATGAAGCCGACTTCGCGATTTATGTTTGCATAAGTGACATTGTTTTCAAGATCGTCATCGCACTCAAAGCGCGTGGCAAAAACCTTGTTGGTGGGAAACATTTTCTGCACTTCCAGTCGCTCGACTTCCGTCACGCTGCACTTCGCAGCAGTGCGTAAAATAATCGCGTAGAAGAATTCGCTGACGTTGCCATTGTCCACCACGCCGCCGCCGCGCTGGTCGAAGCACAAATTATATTTCCTTTCCCTTTGCGGGCAATTCGGATTGGGATTGACCTTGCCGGGAGGAAAGTATTTGGCGCCGCCTTGCGCCCGCGCGTCCATAGTTATCAATGGCAACAGGCATAACGATAGCATTAGGGCGGCACACAATCGGGCACATGGCCGGAGGTTAACAAGGCGCGGATGAATCAACATATCGGTACTCCTCTGTAAAATTGGCTGTGCGCTGTTCGACATCGGCTCTCAGTGCCTGATGAGAGCCGGTGTCTCATCCCGCTCTGTGGCTAACCATTATTTCAGATCATGGTAAGACACCCTTAAAACATCCTTATACTTGATAGCAAGGCGATCTTTATCGCCAGTGACGCTGATGAAACCTTTAGAAGTTCCTGGACGCCCGTAGTCGAAGGATTGATCTCCCCCCGACCCGTGATCTATTTTGTCGAGCGTGTAGCCTTTAGCCGTGAGCGCATCTCGGTAATACTTGATTATCTCGTCATCGCTCATAGAAGTATTCAGATAAACAGTATGGCCGCCAATATTGGCACCGACCTTGCCGCAGAGCGTTGAGCCGGGCGGCGGTTCGGGAAAGTCCGCCGGGAACTCGCCTTTCTTGCCTACTTCATCACCCTCTATTCCACCAAAGACATCTTGACACCTAACGGATGCTTGACCCCCTGCGCCCGGTGATGATCCTTTATCATTCGGTGAAGAAGTTGAAGGAGCCTGACTGTCGGAAGAAATGTTCGATGATGATTTATCACCGCATCCGACCAGGAGTAGTGATAAGGCGCTTAGACAAGCGATAACGATTAACGAGCAAATTCTTTTCATCAAGCCGCCTGAACTTTTCTCTGTTTTCATTGACGTTTGTCTTCCTTTAATTTGATTTCTTTGCTGCCCACGCCTGTCTTCCGGATTTGCCGAAACCTCTCGCGGGTCGAGAAGCTACTTGACGGTGATCTGGAGGGTGTATGGCGCGTTGGTAACGCCATTAATCGCGTGGCTGACGTTGATGAGATATGTGCCGGAGTCTTCCAGAATGCCTGACCACTTTTTGACGCCCATCGTCTCGCCTTCCGGCTGCGTTCCACCGGCTTCGGGTGGCACTTCGAGCGAAAAATCAAAGTCGGGTTTGCCGATGAGACGAATAGTCATGCGCTGGTTGACATTGGCTCTCACGCGATACTGGTAGCTCGTGCCCCAGGCGGCTGTGCCTTTGATGGTCGTACTCGTTCGACCCGGCGCAAAGCGCACCGCTTTTCTGATGACAGTGCCTTTTTGCGCGAACGCGCTGAGAGATAACAGCAATAGCAGCAGCGCAGCTAGAGACAACCTGACCACGCCGTTGCGTCGGGTGGGTGTGTGCGAGAACCCGGCTGAAATGATTTGCTTGTGTGACATTCTATTTAACTCCTCACATGCTCCTGGCGTAGCGTTTCGGGTAATTTCGGCCTCGCTTAAGCATCATCAATTCGGCTGCTCTATCGTTACGGGCGCGTTGAGCTGGCTTAGCTTCAGGCTGAATTTGTTGAGACCGTCCTTCGTATCCAGACGAATGAACTCGCCGCTCGCCTTGCTCAGGTAAGCATCATAGACACCCTTGAACATGCTCTCTCCTGTGACTTCAAAGTGATAATGCTCGCACTCCTGCCCGTCTATCGTTTCCGTTCCGACCATTGTGGGCAACCCCATCCGATTCATATCCGGGCGCGAGGGCG
>JACCVS010000415.1 GCA_013698055.1 Acidobacteriota bacterium | reverse complement strand
GGGTAGTGGCGGTGGTGGCGGTGGTGGCCTTGATAAATTCGAGCAAGGGCGTCTGGATAAATACGAGAACGAAGCGGCACAGGCACGCGCTCGCGCTGCATCACTTCATAGTCGCGGTGAAGATGGTAGTGCCGAACTGGAAGCGGCGCGCGTTGCCGACCAGACGGCCAGCAGGCTTAAAGCAAGGCAAGGTGGTCGTGGCGGTCGTGGTGCGCCTTCAACGGCTGCGCCGCGTCGTGGTGATCCGCTTGGGATTCTGAACTGATGCCAGCACTCGCGCAAAACCAAAGGCCAGAGACAGAGCCTCAAGATGATGGGTTGTTGTCTCCGTCTGACTTCGCCGCTCGTATTCGACAAAAGTATCAAGGGGTTTACGATGAGCTTTCCGATGATGATCTGACGAAGCGCATCCTTGAAAAGCATCCTGAGTATCAAGCAAGTGTGAAGATGCCTGCGGCTCCTGCTAATAGCTTCCTTACTTCTGCCCTGCCTTCGATCACTCGTCCAGTGGAAGAGACCAGGGCTGAACCTTTGCCGCCCGTCGTCGTTCCTCAGTTCTTGAAAGGTGCGGTAGCGCAGCCTGAGTTAATGGATGAGAAACAATTTGCTGCGAAGATTCGGGCGAAGCACCCGAAAGTTTACGATGGTCTTGATGATGGCGAACTGTCCCGGCGCGTGTTGAGTAAATATGAAGAGTACCGGCCTCATGTGCGGCTGTCTGAGTCTGAGCAGCGCCCCGCTGTAACTTCTTCCGTGAATGAATCGGCAGACTTCGACGCTCCGCTTCGTGCTGTCAGTCCTGATGTAGAGTTCAAGCCCTTCGAGGCATCTGATCTTCCGTTCGCTGCGCGCCTCGCTGCGGGTGGCGCAAACATTGCGGGTGCGAACATGCAGGAAGTCCCTGAGTCGTCACCGCTGCGTGGTGGCAAGCTCGTCAAGGCGACGGTTAAGACAGCTGGCAATCACTCATACCCGAACACGGATGAGATGGCTGACGCGCTGCTTGATGCTCTCGGTGCTGGCGATGTCGGGCGGCGGTATCGAGCGGAGACGGGGCGCAACCTCATCACACCTGAGATTGGTCTTGAGGAATTGAAGCGAGGCTATGACCCGCAATCCAAGTCTTACAGTTTTGAAGTCCAGCCGACGAGCGCGGATATTCGCATCATCAATGCTTACTCAAAGGGTGGTGTGAAGGCTGCTCAAGACGAGATAGCCTTGATGCGTCGCGAGGTATCCGAGTCAGATGCTCAACAGGTGAAAGCGAAAGAGGCTGTGCGCGCGACTGTGCAAAAGCTCGGCTTTAATCCTGATGAGTTGTCAGAGGGCAACGGTCCGATAGCAAAGGGCGTTGGCGATGCCGTTATCGGGGCATCTCGACTGCTGAATAACACTCAAGGCTTCTTCCGTGATCCGAAAGACTCCGCTCGTGATGCTGAGTTCATCGAAGGCGCGCAACAGGCTATTCCACAAGAGAAGACGGGCGTCGGTCGCATGGTGCGAGGTCTGACGGGCGTCGTCGCGTCTGCGCCTTTGTACAACAATCCTCTCGCTCCGGTGGTGGCTACCGCTCAGAATCTTCATCGCGGCAAGGATGAGGCCATCAAGGCGGGGCTGATGATGGGCGTGCCTGCTGGTGTCGCTCGCGGGGCTGGTCGGGCTAATGCGTATCTTTCTCCTGTCAGACAACAGATCGCCTCGCGCAATCTGGCGGGGATGTCGAATGTGGTTACTGATCGCGTGGCCGGGAATGATCGAAGCGTGATTGAGAGCTACATTGAAGGCACATTGCTTCCGGTCGGTGGCAAGGCTCCGCGTGCTGCTAAATCACGCTCGACAGCGGTCACTGGCGAGCATCCCGGCGTGCTGTCTGAGGTCAACGCTGCCGTTAATCTTCCTCGCAGCACGCAAGCCTCTTTCGATGATTCTGCGTTTCTTCGCCAGGGATTGGTGCTGTCAGTTCTTCACCCGAAGCGAGGCGTTGAATCCTTTGGCAACTCACTGAAAGCTCTTGCCAGTGAAGATAAAGCTAACGCCGTGCTGGATGCGATTCATGCAAGCCCGACGGCGAAGCTGCGAAAGGATGCGGGGCTGTACCTCGCTTCTGAGAATCGTTCGGATGGGACGATCTTCATTAACCGCGAAGAACCTTTCGCCTCGAAGTGGGCGCAACATATTCCCGGCGTTAAGAACTCGGAACGCGCTTACACGGTGATGCTCGACTCTCTGCGCTCGAAGGTCTTTGATGATTACGTGGCCGCGAAGCCTGACGCAAAGCCTGAGACGTTGCAGGGCATCAGCCGGTTTATCAACTACGCGACAGGCCGTGGAGATTTGACCGGCTCTCGCGGTATTGATACCGCCCTCACTCAAGTTTTCTACTCGCCCAGGCTGACTACCTCTAGACCACTTTTGTTAAGCACGCCCTTTCGAGGCACGCCGGAGGCGAAGGCTTACGCACGTACAGAACTTACAAAATACTTTGCTGCTACTGCTGGCTTTCTTGGCATGGCGCGCCTGGCGGGAGCGTCTGTGAGCTTTGATCCCACTGATCCTGATTTCGCTAAAATCAAGATTGGTAATCAGCGGATAGATTTAGGTGCTGGCTATGCTCAACTCTTCAGATCCTCGGCACAAGCTGCCAGTGGGCGCGGGCGCTCTCTTAAATCGGGTCGTGAATATGAAGCTGATCGCTATGATGTGGTGGAAAGATTCGTTCGCACGAAACTAAGTCCTCAAGCTGGCCTCGTCGTCAATCTCGCAACGGGTGAAGATTTGCGAGGACAGAAGACGGGCTTGAAAGATGAAGCTCAGAAGCTCCTTGTCCCGCTCTCGTTCGGTGACATCTATGAGGCGTGGCAAGACTCGGGCGCAAAGGGTGCTGCGCTCGGCTCACTCTCTTTGTTCGGTGCTGGTGTTTCAACGATTAAACCGCCAACGGATGAGGAACAGTTAACGGAGCAATTCGAGAAGTTGAAAACCAGGCCTGAGAGTGTCGGACTCAGTGATTCATATATCAAGCATAACGCTCGGGTAAGAGTGGCAATCAATCCGCTGCTGCATGAGATAGAAGACTCTGATTTGACGGATGAGAAGAAAGAACGGGTGCGTCACGAATTGAATAGATACCTGTACGCGGTGGCTGCTCAACCTGGGGAGCGTCGCGTCCTTGCTGCTTTGGAGCGTGTTGCTGCTCAGAAGTTGGGTGGCGCTGGTGGGTATTTACGCAAGCGCATCGAAGCTCTCAAATCGAAGTAGCAGCCACTACATCTTGATATGCGACGCAAGCTCTCTTGATTTTGAAATTGACCGCTTTACGATAAGTCTTGCTGATGGATTGCACATGAGCGAGTGCCTACATCTTGCGCTTTGGATGCAACAGCTGACACCATTTTCATTATCAGGGGAAAGTCAGTCCGATAATGCACAGTATGGCATTTTAGTTAAGCCACATTAAGTATCACTATCGGACT
>JACCVS010000412.1 GCA_013698055.1 Acidobacteriota bacterium | reverse complement strand
CCTCGGTACTCGCGCGCTGATGCCGCAGGTGATTTCGTAGGAGAGAGTGCCCGCAGTCTTCGCCATCTCTTCCGCCGTGATTGAGAGGTCGCCATCCGCCCCGAGAAGCGTCACACGATCATTCAACGCCACGCCCGGCACATCCGTCACATCAATCATCGTCAAATCCATTGAGATACGCCCGACGACCGGAGCATAGTGGCCACGCACAATCACGCGACCGCGATTCGACAAAGCTCTCATGTAGCCGTCGTTGTAGCCGATGGGCAGCGTCGCGACCAAAGTCTTTCTCGAAGCCTCGAACGTGCATCCATAGCCGAGCGTCTCTCCCGAATGCACATGCTTCAAAAGCGTGATGGCCGAGTACACAGACATCACAGGCAGAAGTGGCGGAGCATCATTGGTGGGAGGAAGGATGTCTCGCCACAGGCCATACAGCACACCGCCCGGTCGCACCAGATTCCCGAATGACGAAGGATGCGCGAACGTTCCCGCAGAATTCGCCATATCCTCGTATGTCGGTTTGTACCCACGCTCGCGCAAAGTCTCAACCGCTTGCCGGAAACGAGCGACCTGTACCTCTGTGAAGCAGTTGAGGTCTGGGCTATCTGCCGCCGCGAAATGCGTCATCACGCCGTCCACGCGGATGTTCTTGAAAAACTGAAGCGCGTCGGCAAACTCGCCTACTTCCGCGTGGCGCACGCCGAGCCGCCCCATGCCCGTATCAATTTTGAGATGAACATCCGCAACCACCTGTGCTTCACGGGCCGCGCGGTCAAGAGCCTCAATCATGTCGAGGTGGTAGACGACAGGCACAAGCGAATTTTTGAGGCAGAGATGCTCCTGTCCATGCCAGAAGCCACCGAGAGACATGATCGGCTGCACAATTCCGGCGCGCCTTAAGGCAATTCCCTCTTCCGGCATCGCGACGGCGAACCAGTCTGCGCCCTCCGCGGCGAGCCTCTCAGCGCAACGAGCCGCTCCGTGCCCGTAGGCGTTGGCTTTGACCACCGCCATTACTTTGACGCTCGCGCCGACGCGGTCACGCACCAAGCGAAAGTTTGAAGCGAGAGCATCAAGGTCTATCTCCGCCCACGTCGGTCGCTGGCCACCCGCTTCATCCTCGCCCGTCATCTCCCTAATTTTATTCATCTGTGAAATCAATTTAAGACCTGAAAACTTTTCCCCTGAAAAAGCGAAGACCCCGGAGCAATGCCCTGGGGTCTTCGTGAATTAGTTATTGCCAGTAGTTGGTCACGGTCAAGACGATGAGTTTAGAGTTCAACCTTCAGGTTGCTGATGTCGCGGACAAACAAGCTCAAGCTTGAACTCTAAACCTCAAAATCAGCGTGACTGACTATTACTCATTAGTTTGAGCAGCGCGCGTCAATAATCGTTCTGGCCTTGCGCACGAATTCTGCTGTCCACGCTTCCGGCGACTGGTCACGCTCCTGATTGCGCGAGGCGCGGAACACCTTCGTGATAGTGCCGTTGCTTTTCTCGGCATCAAGGAGCCTCTGAAGGCCATCGGCAAGGAGCTTGCGTCCAGATTCACTGATACCTGCATCGCCGACGCTCTTGGCGGTCGTGGTACAGCGCCCTCCGCTCACCTTGATAGGGTCTTTGCCGCTCCACCCTTTGAGTCTTGCTTTATTCTCGCTTGAGCTGGAGTAGCCCCATGTCGAACCCATGTCACTGACGTAGTACACCGCCTGTCCCGGTTTGCACGTCCGTGTGCCATCGGCGTTCTTTTCAGAATCAAGGCAGGCGAACTTCTGATTGTCGGTCTTGGTATCGCCGTGGTCAATGAAGGCGAGCCACAGCTTGAACGCATCAACCTCAGCCCGTGGAGCGCCATTCTGTTGCAACTTCTGAAGTGATCCGGCGATGGCCCCTGCATCCTTGTTGTCGCAGTTCACGTCTATTCCCTTACCGAGTGAAAGTTCAATCCCCGCGGCAGGTTGAAAGGGCGTGAACTTCGTTCCCTGAAAGCTGCTGGTCAGGCTCTTTTCGCAGTCCGGACATGTGACATC
>JACCVS010000381.1 GCA_013698055.1 Acidobacteriota bacterium | reverse complement strand
AATACTCGAAATAGTGATCCACGTCGGTGATGCCGATTTCAAACGTGTCTATATTTTGATAAGCGGCCTCGACGCGGGCAAGGGCTTTGTCCATCGCGTGACGCGCTTCACGTCCCTCGACGGCGCGGCCTTCCGCATCGCGCCCATAGGCGAAACACTTACGCGTGACGAAAAGGTCGCCGAGCGTCGTACTCTCCTCCCATTGCGAATCCATCACCATGAAGTTGACGTTTGTTCCGTAGTTCCCCGGAGCATTTGAGAAAACGCGCAAAGCAGCCTCATCAAACTCACATTTGTCCTCGCTCATCTGCTCCTCAATGTTCCGGCGCACGAAGTTCATTTCCACCGGCTCGTCCATCACGGCGACAGCGCGAACAGCCTTGTCCAGAAGATTCATCGTCGCGCCGAAGAGATCGCGAAAGATGCCCGAGACAGTCATCACGACATCAATGCGCGGGCGTCCTAATTTTTCGAGCGGGATAACTTCAACCCGGGTCGCACGGTTCATCGAATCGCGCAGGGGGCGCACGCCCAGCAGCCACAAAGCCTGCGCCACACCTTCGCCCTGTGTCTTAATGTTATCCAATCCCCAGAGCACCAGCGCCATCGCGCGCGGGTGGCGGCCATGCTCAGAGAGGTGGCGTTCGAGCAGTCCATTCACGACCCGCTCGGCGCGCATGTAGGCGATTTCAGAAGGAACGATGTAAGGATTGATGGCGTGCGTGTTGCGCCCGGTCGGCAAAATGTCAGGGTTCTGCACGATGTCCGCGCCCGGCCCCGGCTCGATATATTCACCGCGAAGCGCACGCAGCAGGCTTTCAAGCTCCTGACTCGTTGATAACTGCTCACAGATGCGTGAGAGCAAAGCGAAGACAGGATGCGACTCTTCCCTCTTCACCTTCGCCGTCTCTTCAAGCCACTTGCCCGCCGCTTCCGAATCTACGTCGATGAAAAGCTCAATCGCGTGATGGACAACCTCATCAACGCGCTCTCTTTCCCGTAGGCGCGTTTCATCAAGCCGACTCTCTTCCAACAGCTTCGTGTATCCGCAAAACCCTAAACCTTCTGCGACAAGGTCAGGCAGAGCGCGAGCATTGGCCTCCGGCCTGTCGAACGATGCCACCATCCGCAGCATGTCTGCACGCTCGCTTGATTCCGGCGGACGCCCGAAGACGTGGAGTCCCGTCGGAATCAAACGCTGCTCGATCTCCACCACCTGCTCGTACAAATCAAGCACGCAGCGGTCACGCTCTTCGTTCGCTTGGCCTTCGCTTGTTTCTTCTATCTTCTCTGTCTTTTCGATCATGGAGTATGAGAGGTCGCTACCAGACTAGAGCGTATAATTCTGATTTTAAGATTTCACTTAACTTTGCGATTGTCTCGCTTGATGAACGAGCGAGTTGAGTTGCTCGCCAGTTGACGAGATGGCCGGTAGATAGACGTAACGCCCTTCAATTAACTCGGCCAGCTTTTGCCCCTCGCCACCGGAGGTAAAACGATTCTGAGTATCCACGATAATTGTCGTCACTTCAGCCTGCCTCAAAGCCACGCCGAGGATTTCAAGCTCACCTTCAATCTCGCGCTGTCGCGCTTGACGGTTCAAGCTCTCACCAATTTTCAGCGAAACGTTTGAGCGTCCATCCGTGAAAAGTAGCAGGATGATTCGCTCTGCGCTCTGTCGCCGGATTTCTTGGGCAATCTCAAGCGCGCTCGTCAGACCCGCCGCGAGCGGGGTTGCGCCACCGACAGCGAGAGCATCGAGAATGCGTTTGGCTCTGACCACGCTCCCGCTCGGCTTGAGCATCACCTCTGCTCCCTGCCCGCGAAAACAGACGAGAGCCACGCGGTCACGCTTGATGTATGACTGTTGAAGCAGCCTAACAAGCGCACCCTTCGCCTGCGCGATTCTGTTGAGAGCCATGCTTCCAGACGTATCAATAGCGAAGATGAAGAGCGTGCTCTCTTTTTGTTTGAAACGCTTGTAGCGGAGAACCGGGGTCGGGGGTCGGGGGTCGAGGGTCGGAAAAGAAGAACTAGCCCCCGGCCCCAGACCACTGTCCCCTATCTTTACTGCTGTTGCCCGTAAGGTTGCATCCAGCGCAATTTTTGCTCCGGCTGTCCGAGTCGAAACTGCTCGCACATAGCGCCCGCGTCGTGCGTTGCCGGAACTCACGCGCATTCCCGCGCTTCGGCGCGAAGACTCCGGTGCCCTCATTTGCTTTCGCCCGGCGCGATGGTTTGGGTCGAGCGATGCTTCCGGTAACTGAGCATCAAGCGCAGGTGGCGCATCACGTTGCGCCTCGTCTCTGTGTGCGTCTTCACCTGGCATGTTTTCTTCGCTTCTATCAGGCCGCGCACGTTCTCCTGCTCCGTTGCCGCCCCGTGGTGAAGAAGGATGAGGTTCATCATCACCGTGCGCGTCTTTGGCATGTTTCGTTTCCACAGCATCGGCGCTTGAAGGAAGTTGCCTGTCGAGTTGCTGTTCGATACGCGCTCTGCTTCCGGTCTGCTCAAGAGGGTCGCGGCGGAGACGATGGCGCAGTGCCATTGTGGCCACACGTCGCACATCTTCTGTAGAAACCGACTTGCGCCCTTCAAAGGCCGCGAGGGCGCGTGCGGCGCGCGTGATGGTCAACTCTCCCCTGTGGCCGTCAATCTTGAGCTGCTGGCAGAGTTCGGCGATGTGCCGGAGCAACTTGCGGGAAAGCTCGACTCGCTGAAGATTCTTGCGCGCCCGCGCAAGCCCCCTCCTCAAACTTTCCTGCTCGCCTTCCGCCTGCGCGCAGAATGCTTCAGGGTCACGCTCAAAAGCTTCTCGCCGCTCGACTATCATTACACGCTCATCGAGGTCGTTCGCGGTCTTCACTTCAACATGCAGGCCGAAACGGTCTAGAAGCTGCGGGCGAAGCTCTCCTTCTTCTGGGTTGCCGGAGCCGACGAGGCGAAAGCGCGCCGGATGCTCCAAAGAGATGCCCTCGCGCTCGACCACGTTGCGGCCTGTGACCGCGACATCAAGAAGTAAATCAATCAAGTGATCTTCGAGCAGGTTCACTTCGTCAATATAAAGAAAACCGCGATTGGCGCGCGCCAGCAGTCCTGGCTCAAAAGCCTTAACGCCTTCTTTGAGCGCGCGTTCAATGTTAACGGTTCCGCACACGCGATCTTCGGTCGCTCCCAGAGGCAGTTCCACCACAGGCACTGCGCCGCTTTCGCGCGACAATTTTTCTCCGGAAGAGAGACGCGCATGGCACTCGTCGCAGAGATTCATTTCATCAAGCGGGTCGCAGCCATAGAAACAACCGCGCACACGTTGGATTTTCGCTAGGAGTTCTGCAAGAGCGCGCACGGCTGTTGATTTCCCCGTTCCGCGATGTCCCATAATCAGGACGCCGCCGATTGAGGCATCTATCACGTTGAGCAGGAGCGCGAGTTTCATCTCCTCCTGCCCGACGATGGCGCTGAATGGATAGGCGGGCGGACGCAGGCGCAGCGGTTGCTCCTTAACTTTCTGTTGAGGGACAGTCGCTCGACGTTTCATTCTGTGCTTCTCGCAGCAGTATCCTGCTCAGCCTCTGAGTGTAGATAACGGCGGTGCAACAAGTGACCGACGATTGCCAGCACGGCGACGGCTGTCAACGAGATCATAGTCTTCGCGCTCAGCGCATCGAACAGTGATTTAGCCCCGACAGTACGATGCACCGCCTCCGCATAAACGTAAGACTTGATCCCGAGCGCCAGCGTAGTCGCCAGAACGAAACGAACGAAAGGTATCCGTGCCAGCCCTGCTCCATAGTTGATGAAGCCGTGCGGACTGGAAGGCGTCAGGCGGATGGCGAAGAGTACCATAAAACTGGAATGTCTCATCAAAAAACGATGAAGGCGTCCTTCACGAAAACGATCAACCCATGCACCGCCGACGAAGCGCGCGACCAGATAGCCGATGCCGCTCCCGAGCGCGCACCCAGCGGTCGTGATCAACGCCGACCAGTGTGGCGGGAACAGCAGCGGAGTGATGAAGAGGAAAATCGAGGCGGGCAGCGCGAATGCCCAAGCGGCTGCCATCGCGCAAACTATCAAGAAGGGCGCCCAGACATTAACCTTCAACTCCGCCAGATTCTCTGCCGTCATCATCCTGCTCAGCCCACTCCACCAGTAAAGCAGTAGGAGGAGCAGGACGATGGCGAGCGCGACGAGCGTGTGCAGCCACTTGTCTCGTCTCGTCTCCCTCTCAGGATGCAATGCCGTGCTGATTGGTTGGGACATAAAGGCAGAATGAAAAGCAGGAGTCAGAATACAGGAGTCAGGGGACAGAAGAAAAGAAAATCTGCGCGTGTGGTCATCACCCTATCAATTCTGACTCCTGACTTCTGTATTCTGCTTTCCCTCAACCCCCGTGACGGAATTCCGGGTAAAGCGTCATCCCGCCATCAACGTAAAGCGTTGCGCCCGTCACGTAGCTCGCTTCATCAGAACAAAGAAAGGCGACTACTTTTGCAATCTCTTCGGGCTGCCCTATCCGCTCGGTCGGGATTTTCCTTTTCAGGTCGGCTAAACCTTCCGGGCTTCCCCAGACGTGCTGGTTAATCGGCGTGGCAATCGCTCCCGGCGCAACCGAGTTGACGCGAACCTTTTGTGTCGCCAGCTCAAGCGCAATCGTCTTTGACATCATGTCAAGCCCGGCCTTAGCAGCACAGTAATGGGCGAACCCACCCCAGGGAATAATTTGATGCACGGAAGTGATATTGACGATTGAGCCGCCAGCGCCGGATTCAACCATCACGCGCGCCGCACGCTGCGCGCAGAGAAACGCGCCCGTCAAATCAATATCAATCACCTTGCGCCACGCTTCGAGCGGCATTTCGAGAAACGAATGCTCTGTTTCCATCCCGGCGTTGTTGACCAGAATATCAAGCCCGGCGAATTCGGAGACAGCACGCTCGAACATGGCATCAACCTGCTGTTCGTTTGAAACATCTCCCTGAACTGCGATGCCTTTCACTCCGGCTTCAGTGATTTCTTTAACGACTGCTTCAGCCGCTTCGGGATTTGAGAGGTAATTGACAGCGACTGACGCGCCTTCGTGCGCCAGCCGGAGAGCTATTGCACGCCCGATGCCGCTACTCGCTCCGGTAACGAGCGCGCGCCTTCCTTCGAGCCTGCGATTGACAGAGCTTTTGTCACGATTCATTCTAAGATTTTCTCTTTAATGATGAAGAGAGCCGACGGGCAATCCGCTTCAGGGTTCGATTGCCATTCGCAGGACGTTGCTCATCGGTTGTCTTTCAATCTTCCCATCTGTCGTCACGACAACTATCTGTCCGCCCTGAACCGTCACCCGCCGCACAGTCGTCATGTAACGCTCGACTCTCATTCCATCTTTCGTCTCAATGATGAGACGCGCTCCGCTCGCAGGCTCCACAGTTGGAGCGGACGTTTTTGGTTCGGCTGGGGGCGGTTTAGTCTTAGCGGTCGTCGCAGGTCTTGGACGCGGCGTGCGCGGATTGCTCCTCCGCGTACTTCGCGGGATTCTCGGCTTCGGAGGTTGGGACTTTGCGGATTTGGCTGTAGACGGTGTATCTGTGGTTGCGGGTATTTCTGTCGCTGGCGCGGCGGGTGATGTGGTTTCAGTTTCGGGCTTGGTTATCGCTGTCGGTTCAGGCTCAGGTTCTTCTATCCGCGCGCCTGTAGCGGTGACTCTTCTTCCCTTCTGCGGTGCGCTCGCGGAAGAAAGTGTTGGAATGACCGGCTCAGGGTCTGGAATGTTACTGCTGATAGGCTCGAACGTTCCATTAAAACTGACACGAAAGTTGCCCGAATTATCGTTCGGCGTGCGCGCTTCGACTCGCAGGATCAGGGATTCGCGAGTCCTCAAATAAATGGTTTTCGACCCGCCCGATTTCGTCCCCAGAGCGTACAGGCTAATTTTGGCAAGCGGGCGTAATGCGCCAACAGTGAAGACATCAACGTCGCCTTCCAAATTTTCGCTCTCTACTGTAACGATCAGGTCGCCCGGTGTGCCCGTGAATGAATAGAAATATCTTGTCAGTCGCGAGTCACCCAAATCCCTGGGCGTGATTGTCCCGCTGATTTCATTTGAGCGAACGGGCGTGGGAAACTCGATATCGGTTGACTGTGCCTGCGCGCCGACAACAAGAATAAGCAGCAGGAAAACCGCGCTGAATAATTCAAGCCGCCGCCTATGAACTCTGTGTGGAGCGTAGAGCGCCTTCATCAATGCTCCTTAGACGGATGAAATTCTTTTTAGGAAATCGTTGGCCGATGGCGCTTCAGAGAGCCGCCTTTGTTTCAAATGTGACGGGTTAAGAGTAGCAGATTCGACGCCAGAATCGAATCAAGCGAAAGCAAACTGTCAGAGAATCGCCGTTTTGGGCGAATTGGAGCTTCAGAAATTGAGGCTGCCTAATTGACCCGGCACAAAGGCGGCTGTCAGGCGAATTGACGGAATTAAAAATGCTTGACCTTATTTAGCCTTACCTGTTTTATATTGTTCGAAGATTTTTTCGCCGGGGTTCCATTGTTCGCTGATGGCATCATGCATCTTCGATTGCCTTAATAAGGATGGATACCAAACATGACGGGGTGCAATGTTGCCGGAAGCCTGAGTTATAGTAAATTTGCAGCGAGATTCTCATTCACGCTATTGATGCTCTCGTGCCTGAGTTTGCAAGCACTAGCTCAGGCTCCGCCTAATAATCCTCAGCCGCATCAAACTTCGCAGCGCGGCAAGCCTTTGAAGGAATCTGTCAAATTCATCACACCCACTTTCCTTACACTGGGGAAGACTGTGCGCGGGCGCGATGTTACGGCTATGATTTATGGCTCTGGCTCAAAGCGCGTGTTGATCTTCGGTGGGATACATGGCGATGAGCAGCACACGACTGTGGTAGCACGCGCTTTGGCGGTCAATATTAATACCGAAACGCTGCCGTCCAACCTGACTCTCGTCATCGTCCCCGATGTTAATCCCGATGGCCTGATGGCTGCCACCCGAGTAAATGCTAACGGGGTGGATATCAATCGTAATTTCCCATCCAAGACATGGCGCTCAGAATACACTGCGCAGAATCATTATCCGGGCACAAAGCCTTCCTCAGAGCCTGAGACACAAGCCGTGCTAAACCTGTTGGAGCGTTACCCGCCGCATCTGGTCGTCACCTTACACGCCGCCCTCGGGTGCGTGAACTGGGATGGCCAATCGGGCGCGACGCTGGCCCAGACTCTGGCTTCGATTAACAAATATCCTCTCTGCGCTTCGCTGGGCTATGAAACTCCGGGATCGCTCGGGATTCTGATGGGAATTGACCGGCAAGTTCCCACTGTGACTATTGAACTACGTCCGACAAGGGCAACCGTGCTGGTTCAGGAGAATCTTCCTGCGCTTATCGCACTTCTGAAATATTTTGCCGCCAAATGAGCAGGATCAAAGATTGAACTTAATACTGGGCAAATCTTTTAGGTGTCCATTAAAGACGACCTGTCTATTTAAGGTTGGTATTGGCAAAGGAGTAAAACAAAAGAGCGGGAGCGATGACAATTAGTCTCCCGCTCCCGTCCTTGTATTTTTCAGCTATTCTAGCCGTTAGTACCCTGCGTAGCCGTCAGCATAACCGTGCGAGAACGCCTCGCGGTAGTAGCGCTGGTAGATGCTGCGATCACCGTGACGGGAACTATAATCCCTGGTGCCTTTCTGGAAGTCGCTCTCATCTGTGTAATCATAGCGCTCGTTGCGACTGCGATCCTTACGACCTTCCTTAGCGCCATCGGCGAAACCTGCATTCAGGGCTGTCTGGCGAAGATCGTATGAGCCACCGTAGTTGCCGTATCCATCTGAATTTCGCCCACGACGATTGTTGCCATAGTTGCCATAACCGTCATTGTATCCGCCATTCCCGTAATTATCATCATCATTATCACGGTTACGACGCCTTTGCTCGCGGGCATTCTCGCGCTCACGACGCCTTTGCTCACGCTGGTCGCGACGCCATTGATCATCTTGCCACTGTGCCTGAGCAGGCACACTCGACGCGATGCCGATTCCGAGCAGTAAGGAGAATGCGAAAATTGCTCCTCCGATTTTGTTCATTAACTTATTTGATTTCATTTCTAATCCCCCCTGTCGCTGGAAGATAGCAACTTACATGCCGGTAAGGATTTAGAATGGATTCCAGCTATTTTGGTCTAATTAAATAACTGACCGTTAATAATTCATACCAAATCGTGTTGGCCTAGACGACATCAGTAACCTAGTGTGCTTTGATATAATGCAGACTTGAAATAATAAACCCTCAGCTTGATGCCATAGTTTCGCTCATCAAATAGCAGCACTCCAATTTAGCTAAAAAGACCGGCAAGGATTTTAGCCCTGCCGGTCTTTTTAGCTTCGTGCGTGATGTTGGTAAACATCGCTCACGCTTTTGGTTTCACTACGTGACCTGGAAATTACTCCCCTTCTACTACTGTATCGCCATCGCCGCCCGCCGCAACAGCCGTGCGCGAGGATGTCCCTTCTGGCACATCCATGCCGCCAAGGGTCTCAGGGAAATCATCCATGTCACGGTCGCGGCTTACTTGGTCAAGCGTCTCATCGCGCTCGACCTTGACGTTGCGGTAATACTCCATCCCGGTTCCGGCTGGAATCAGGCGTCCCATGATGACATTCTCCTTCAAGCCGCGCAGGTAATCTATGCGACCAGAAATCGCGGCCTCTGTCAGCACGCGCGTCGTTTCCTGGAACGAGGCGGCGGAGATGAACGAATCGGTTGACAGCGATGCCTTGGTGATTCCAAGCAGCAGAGGCTCGGCCTGAGAAGGCTCTCCCCCGGTTTCCGCCACACGCGCGTTCTCGTCCGTGAAGCGGAAGCGATCAACCTGCTCGTCAAGCAGGAATTCTGTGTCGCCGACTTCCTTAATCTTCACCCAGCGGAGCATCTGGCGAACAATCACTTCGATGTGCTTGTCGTTGATGTTCACTCCCTGCAAGCGATAGACTTCCTGAATCTCGTTGACGATGTATTCCTGCAAGCGATTCATACCGAGAACTCGCAAGATGTCGTGCGGGTTCAAGGGGCCGTCCATCAGAGCTTCGCCGGCGCGCACGCGGTCGCCTTCCTGCACGTTGATGTGCGTGCCGCGCGGGATGTCGTACTCGCGCTCTTCGCCATCGTTGCCGGTGATGATGAGCTTGCGCTTACCCTTCGCGATTGGCCCCAAGCGTACCGTGCCGTCAATTTCCGACATGATGGCTGTCTCAGAGGGTCTCCGCGCCTCGAAGAGTTCGACGACGCGCGGCAGACCGCCCGTGATGTCTTTTGTCTTCGTAGTCTCGCGCGGAATCTTGGCAATCACGTCGCCGGGTTCAACCATGTCGGTATCCCCGACCATCAGATTAGCGCGAACAGGCATCTGGTATGTCTTCAGAATCTTGTTGCTGGCGTTTCTGATTTCCAGACGCGGCTGCTTCTTTTCGTCCGGCGAGTCTTTGACAACCATGCGGGATTGCCCCGTCACTTCGTCAACTTCTTCGTCAACGGTCACGCCTTCCTTCAAGTCCTGGAACTTAATGTGCCCGGCAACTTCCGTCAGAATCGCGAACGTGAACGGGTCCCACGTCGCCAGCATTTGATCCTGGGCGACGCGCGCGCCGTCCGCAGCGTGCAGGTGCGCGCCATAAACGATCTGGTAACGCGCCACTTCGCGCCCGCGATCATCAATAATCGTCAGAGCACCGTTGCGATTCATAGCGATGATCTCGCCCTTGCGATTCTTCACCACATTTAGCTCAACGTAGCGGACCGTGCCGTCAACGCGCGCTTCGTGCTTCGACGATTCTTCGAGACGAGCAGTTCCGCCGATGTGGAAGGTACGCATCGTCAGCTGCGTTCCAGGCTCGCCGATTGATTGCGCGGCGATAACACCAACTGCTTCTCCGATGTTCACGGGACGACCCGTCGCCAGGTTGCGCCCGTAGCACTTGATGCAGCAGCCGCGCCGTGATTCACACGTCAGGACCGAGCGAATACGCACGCGCTGGACGCCGGAGCTTTGAATCTCAGACGCCAGGTCTTCGTTGATTTCCTCGCCGATTTCCACGACCACACGGCCTTCGACCGGATCAATCACATCGTCAAGCGAAGTGCGCCCGACGATGCGGTCGCGTAAACTTTCTATCTCCTCGCCGCCTTCGACGATCGCCGTCGCGCTGATGCCGCGTAGCGTTCCGCAATCCGGCTCGGAGATGATCACATCCTGCGCCACGTCAACCAGACGGCGCGTCAAGTAACCGGAGTCAGCAGTTTTCAGTGCCGTATCCGCGAGACCCTTACGAGCGCCGTGCGTCGAGATGAAGTATTGCAGCACGTTCAAGCCTTCGCGGAAGTTCGCTCTGATTGGCGTCTCGATAATTTCGCCGGAGGGCTTAGCCATCAAGCCACGCATACCCGCAAGCTGGCGAATCTGCTGTGCAGAGCCGCGAGCGCCTGAGTCCGACATGACAAGTATCGGATTCAGCTCGTCCAAATCCTTCTCGCGTTGATCCATCGCCTTGAACATCTCTTTAGCGACCTTATCGGTCACTTCAGACCAGATGGCGACGACCTTGTTGTAACGTTCGCCGTTTGTGATGACGCCGTCGAGATATTGCTGCTCGACATCAATCACGTCGCTTTCGGCTTTGGCGACGAGGGTCTTCTTCGCATCGGGTGTGACGAGATCGTCAATGCCGATGCTGATGCCAGCCTTTGTCGCGTAAAGGAAGCCCAGCGTCTTGAGATCGTCAAGCATCTTGACAGTCATCTCATGGCCGAGGCGGATGTGGCAGTAGCTGACGATTGACTGCAAGCCTTTCTTCTTCAGCGTGCCGTTGACGAAGGGCAAACCTTCGGGAATCGAGTCGTTGAAGATAACCCGCCCAACAGTCGTATTGACGACGCGACTGATATTTTCCTGCAAGGCCGCACGCGTCACATCCTGCGTGTCGTGCTCCTGCGTCAAATCAATCAGGTCGCCCCGAATGCGGAGCTTGATGGGCGTCTGTGTTGTCACGTCCTTGGCATCGAGCGCTAGCAAAACCTCTTCAAGCGATGCGAAGACGCGGCCTTCGCCCTTCGCGCCCTTCTTGTCACGCGTCAGGTAATAGCAGCCCAAAACAATGTCCTGCGAAGGTACAGCGATGGGCTGACCATTCGCTGGGCTGAGAATGTTATTGCTCGCCAGCATCAAGACCGAAGCTTCGATCTGCGCTTCAGGCGAGAGCGGGATGTGAACGGCCATCTGGTCGCCGTCAAAGTCGGCGTTGAAGGCCGTGCAGACGAGCGGGTGAATCTTGATCGCCTTGCCTTCAACCAGCACCGGCTCGAATGCCTGAATGCCTAGACGGTGAAGCGTCGGGGCGCGGTTCAAGAGAACCGGATGCTCACGAATCACTTCTTCCAGAATGTCCCAGACGACAGGCTCCTGACGCTCGACCATCTCGCGCGCCTGCTTGATTGTGGCAGCGTGCTGCTGCTTCTCAAGCTGGTTGTAGATAAATGGCTTGAACAGCTCTAAAGCCATCTTCTTCGGCAAACCGCACTGGTGCAGTTTCAACTCGGGGCCGACAACGATCACGGAACGTCCCGAATAGTCTACGCGCTTGCCGAGAAGATTTTGGCGGAAGCGTCCTTGCTTACCCTTGAGCGTTCCAGACAAAGATTTCAGCGGGCGATTGTTGACGCCGCGAAGTACGCGACCGCGACGACCGTTATCAAACAGGGCGTCAACCGCTTCCTGAAGCATACGCTTCTCGTTACGCACGATGACTTCGGGCGCGCGCAACTCCATCAGTTTCTTGAGACGGTTGTTGCGGTTGATGACGCGACGATAGAGATCGTTCAAGTCCGAAGTCGCAAAGCGTCCGCCATCTAACGGTACAAGCGGGCGAAGCTCAGGCGGAATGACTGGGATGACATCGAGAATCATCCACTCAGGCTTATTGCCGCTCTTCAGGAAACTGTTCGAGACCTTGAGCCTCTTGGAATACTTGAGCTTCTTCTGCTGCGAGGTCTCTTCCTTCATCTTGACGCGAAGCTCTGTCGCCAGCTCTTCGACCTTGACCATCATCAAAAGCTCTTTGATCGCCTCTGCGCCCATTTTGGCGACGAACTGGCCGGGATAATCGCGCATCAATTCGCGGTAACGCTCGTCGGTCAAAAGCTCGCGCTCTTTGACCGGAGCATCGCCCGGATCAATAACGATGTATGACTCGAAGTACAGAACTTTCTCTAACTCGCGCAAAGGAATATCGAGCAGGTGGCCGATTCTGGAAGGCAGACCCTTGAAGAACCAGACGTGCGAGCAAGGGCTGGCGAGATCAATGTGGCCGAGCCGCTCACGACGGACTTTGGCCTGTGTGACCTCAACGCCGCACTTGTCGCAGATCACGCCCCGGTGCTTCATGCGTTTGTATTTTCCGCACAGGCATTCCCAGTCAGCGACAGGGCCGAAGATGCGCGCACAAAACAATCCGTCTCTCTCCGGCTTGAAGGTTCTGTAGTTGATTGTCTCCGGCTTCGTCACTTCACCATGCGACCACTGGCGAATCTTTTCCGGTGAGGCCAAAGAAATGCGAATTGCTTCAAAATCCGGTGCAAGCTGTGTTTTTTGTTCTTGGAATCGAAACATCTTTTTCTCCAAACCAATTCAGCGTCCAATATCCAAAGCCCAATCTCAAAATCATGTCCCTAGACCTTGGACATTGGGCTTTAGACTTTGGACTAATCCCTTACTCTCCCGCTACACCGCCGACGAGAATCGCTTCCCCTGTGCCTGCGCCGTCTCCATTGCCGTTGCCGCTGTCTTTGCTGATTAACTCAACATCGAGGCAAAGCGATTGAAGCTCGCGCACGAGCACGTTGAATGATTCCGGCAGCCCCGGATCGAAATCCGCTTCGCCCTTAACGATGGCCTCGTAAATCTTCGAGCGTCCCGCTACGTCGTCCGACTTCGCCGTCAGGAGTTCCTGAAGAATGTGCGCCGCGCCATAGGCTTCGAGCGCCCAGACTTCCATCTCTCCGAAACGCTGTCCGCCGAACTGCGCCTTGCCGCCCAGAGGCTGCTGCGTAATCAAGCTGTACGGCCCAATGGAGCGCGCGTGAATCTTATCGTCCACAAGGTGCGAGAGCTTCAACATGTAGATGTAGCCGACCGTCACCTTCTGCTCAAACGAATCACCCGTCAGTCCATCATAGAGAATGGTCTTGCCGGATTCATTGACGATCTCCGGCAAGCCCTGCTCTTTCAAGTGCGCTGCGGCCTCTCTGAGCTTGACCTTGATCTCTTTCTCGCTCGCTCCGTCAAACACTGGTGTCGCGAAGTGCAGACCAAGAACGCGCGCAGCCCACCCGAGGTGCGTCTCAAGAATCTGCCCGACGTTCATGCGCGATGGCACGCCAAGCGGATTGAGAACGATTTCCACGGGCGTTCCGTCCGGCAGATAAGGCATATCCTCTTCCGGCAGGATACGCGCGATGACGCCCTTGTTACCGTGTCGTCCCGCCATCTTGTCACCGACCGAAAGCTTGCGCTTCATGGCGATGAAGACCTTGACCATCTTGATGACGCCCGGAGCCAGTTCATCGCCCTGACGCAGCTTAGCGATCTTCTCTTCGTAGATGTCTGAGAGAATCTTGATCTGCCGCTCGGTGCGATCTTCGTACTCTTTGATCTCCGCCCCGACATCAATGCGCGTCGAAGCCAGCTCAACTTTCCTGAGAGCTTTCGGCTCGACGGCTTGGAGCATCTCTCGCGTGATTGTCTCGCCCTTCGGGATGACGACCTCGCGATTAACCGTCAAGTCTTTAGCGAGTTTGCGCCCTTCCAGTAGCTCATAGATGCGCGCGTCGCGCTGCTCGCGCAGGATACGCATTTCATCTTCAAGATCGCGCCTGAGACGATCTTCCTCTTCCTGCTCGATTGTTTGCGAGCGCGAATCTTTCTCCTGACCCTTGCGCGTAAAGACCTGAACGTCAACCACCGTGCCGTCAATGCCCGGAGGGCTGACGAGCGAAGCATCCTTCACGTCTCCAGCCTTTTCGCCGAAGATAGCGCGGAGCAGCTTCTCTTCCGCCGTTAACTGGGTCTCGCCTTTCGGCGTCACTTTGCCAACGAGAATCGAGCCGGGCTTGACTTGTGCGCCGATGCGGATGATGCCGCTGTCGTCCAGATCGCGGAGCATGTTCTCGCCCACGTTCGGAATGTCGCGCGTGATCTCTTCGGGCCCGAGCTTTGTATCGCGCGCCTCGATTTCCAACTCTTCGATATGAATCGAAGTGTAGAAATCGTCTTTCACGAGGCGCTCGCTGACTAGAATCGCGTCCTCGAAGTTGTAACCGCGCCAAGGCATAAACGCCACAAGGACGTTACGACCGAGCGCGAGTTCGCCCCTGTCCGTGCAAGGTCCGTCGGCGATCACCTGTCCTTTCGCCACCCGCTCACCGACGTGAACGATGGGGCGCTGGTTGATACAGGTGTTCTGGTTCGACCGCTTGAACTTAATGAGCGTATAAATGTCCGCCGTCACCTCGCGCGAGATCGTCCCGTCAACATTGTGATCGGCCTTGATGATAATGCGCTCGGAGTCAACATAGTCCACTACACCGTCGCGGCGTGCGACGACGACCGCGCCTGAGTCCTGTGCCGTCGTCTTCTCCATGCCTGTGCCAATATACGGTGCTTCGGCTCGGAGAAGCGGAACACTCTGGCGCTGCATGTTCGATCCCATCAGAGCGCGGTTCGCGTCATCGTTCTCAAGGAACGGGATGAGCGATGCGGCGACGGAAACGAGTTGTTTCGGTGAAACGTCCACGAACACGATCTCTTCGCGGCGGGCGAGGATGAACTCACCGGCTTTGCGAGCCGCGTTGCGGTCATTGATGATGTAGCCGTTCTCGTCCAGTTCAATGTTGGCCTGGCCGACAACCCATTTATCCTCTTCCCACGCTGTCAGGTAGAAAGGCCACGCTTCAACCTCGGCTTTGCGCCCGTCCGCGCCGACGCGCTTATTAGCCTTCTCAACCTCTTCAAGTGGAATGTGGTTGCCGGGCTTGAGTTTCGTATCGCCGCCGTTGATGACACGCGCGTATTCCACGACGTGCCCGTTGACGACTTTCCGGTAAGGTGACTCGATGAAGCCGAACTCGTTGATGCGCGCAAAGCACGAGAGAGACGAGATCAGACCGATGTTCGGGCCTTCAGGCGTCTCAATCGGGCAGATACGACCGTAGTGCGTCGGGTGAACGTCGCGCACCTCAAAGCCTGCGCGTTCGCGCGACAATCCGCCCGGCCCAAGCGCCGACAGGCGGCGTTTGTGCGTAATCTCAGAGAGTGGATTCGTTTGATCCATAAACTGTGAGAGCTGACTTGAGCCGAAGAACTCGCGCACGGCAGCCGTCACAGGCTTGGCGTTAATCAAGTCGCGCGGCATCGTCGTCTGCATCTCTTGATGGATGGACATCTTCTCTTTGATGGCGCGTTCCATCCGTTCCAGACCGATGCGGAACTGGTTTTCCAGTAACTCGCCGACCGCTCGAACGCGGCGATTTCCTAAATGGTCAATATCGTCTGACTGAAACTCCCCGGGGTTCCTGCGCATCTTCAGGACGTAGCCGACGACTTCGACGAAGTCACT
>JACCVS010000363.1 GCA_013698055.1 Acidobacteriota bacterium | reverse complement strand
CAGCTTCGGCGGCGTTAAAATCGGAATGACGATTGCTCAAGCCTCGCAAGCGCTCGGTACTGAACTTGTTAGAGGCCAGGGATACGAAGACGCTTGTTATTACGTCGAGTCGCAGGGATTACAAGGCGTTCGTTTTATGGTGACGAACGAAAAGATCGCGCGAATTGATGTTACCAGTTCTAAATATGCCACCAATAAAGGCGCGAAGATCGGCGATAGCCTAGGCAAAATCAAAAATCTTTATCCGAAAGCTAAGGTGTTTCGGCAAAAATACGATAAACGCAAATACGACATACAAATCTATTCCGGTGATAAACAATTTATGATTATTTTCGAGAGTGCCGGTAAGCGGATTACAGGTTATCGCGTCGGCAATACGGAAGAGGTCAGCTATGTGGAGGGTTGTTCGTAAACGGCGGCGCGCTTGGAAATTTGTGGAATACCTGTCAACGGGACGGAGTGAATCTATAACCTTTTAAGCGAAGCTCAGACTCATACGCAAAGCGGGTTCGACCTGTTTTCACTCAATCGTTCGACCAAGTGGTTAAAGATTTGCCCGAAATAAAATTTAGGGGAAGTCCAGAGTTTAATTTACTGCTAACAGGAGAAAGTTTAATGAGAACAAAAGCCAATCGTGAAATGCACAGAATCTTTACCTTATTGGTATTCGTCGCGCTTTCAGTGGCGATGTCAGGTTGTGGCGGTAGTAGTACTACTACTAGTAATAATACTAATGCTGCCACGACGCCGGATGTGAACAGAAACGCACCCCAAACGCAGGCACAGCAAACGCCGACTCCAGATCCGGTGCAAGCTATCTACGGAGAATGGGAAACTGATAATCAGGATGCTAGAGCAATGTCGGGCGGGAGCACGCAGTTCGTTCGCTGGAAAATAAATCCCGGAGTCAAAGATCAAAATGGTTTATATATCGGAAAATTAACTGACCCGGATAGAAATAATTTAGATTTAGCGAATTATAAAATCGGACCGCAAACCACTATGAATCTGGAGTTTTTACCTCCGGCACCAGCGGGTTCAGCTACATATGATTACGAAGTTTCCTCTGACGGAAACACATTAACGCTGAAAACCGGCAATCAGCCGATAGTTTTGAAAAGAGGCACCGCCAACAGAGACATGCTGAAAGACGCTGCGGCAATATCTTCTCCGCCAGCAGGGTCTACTGTGCCACCAGTATGGGAGCCTACTTCCAACACCAAGAATGTAATAAAGACAAAATCCAATATAGATTTTGATCAAGCGAGATTTACCAATGCGATGCCGAGCGGCGAGGGTTATGGAGGACAAATGGAGTTACTACTGTCAGGCAGTCGTGTGGGAGGTGGAACCTATATAATCACTTCAAAAAATAGCGTAACGCTTGACATCGGCGCGGGTAGAACGCCGGCGAAATACGCTTTGGAGCAGAACGGGGATTTATTGAAGATTACTTTTGGCGATGGAACGGAATGGGTGTTCAATCGCAAGTAACGAGTTCAAATCCGAAGTGCAAAGCAGCGGAAGTAAATCGCCGGTTTGCCTGACGAAAAAACAATCGCTGAAGCACGCGAAGCGATTCTGTAAAACCACTGACAAGGCGACGAGATCGCTGCAAATACTTCGTGCTGCCGCCGGGGAAAACTATCATTTAATTTTCCCCGGCGAACGTTAAGTGAGGTTGATTTTGCATCTGTCACAATTTGGAGCAAATAAATCCAGCCAGGAACAGAAGACGGCAAGAATTTTAATTTGGCTGTTGGTGTTCTCGTTTTTAATCCTGTCGTCAGGCTGTAAGAGTCAGAGGGCATCGCATCTGCTCAATCCAGACACCTATTCTTCAGACCGTTCCGAACCTTGGGAGAAAAATCCCAAACCTAAAAAAACCGAAACAATAAAAGACAAGCTTTGAGAAAGCGGGAGATGATTTGGACGGGAAACAGAAATCAACAGTCCCGCTCAGGTCTGTAAAAGTAGAATTAAGGAATTAGAAGATAATGATTTGTCCCAAATGCAATTTCTCAAACAATGATGAATATACTTTTTGCTTGGAGTGCGGAGCAGAGCTTTCAAAAACCACTGATGTTTCATCTGAGCCGCCGCCGAC
>JACCVS010000361.1 GCA_013698055.1 Acidobacteriota bacterium | reverse complement strand
CTTTACGGCTGATCGCGGTTTTCTTCCGCAATCACTGGATGATTTAGCCAAGGCAGGCTATGTTCGGGAAATTCCAATTGATCCGATAACAGATGAAAAGGATTGGAAGGTGACTATGGGAGAAGACCCGAACAATAAAGGTAAGAGAGGCATCGTAGACGTTCACAGCGCATCTACGGCAAAATCATCAGAAGGAACATTGTACAGTGATTGGTGAAGGATTGTTTTGAGCAATCTGTCTTTAGTATCTATCCTATTTACTTTCTTCCCGCCCTTGCTCGTTCTCTTCTCTGACATCCCTGCCGTCTTCATTTGCTTCATCTTTCTTTTCGAAATCATCAGCCGGAGCATGATAGGCAAAGACAACGTCGCCTTCGGATGAAGGAAGCACGCGCGAGGCGAGGTCTGCGAGAAGGCGACGGATGCGCCCCGGTTCTTCCTCAAGAACGGGCGCGTTTATCTCAACACCGGAAAGTTCCGTATCAAGCCGGATGAGCTGCGCAGTGATGTGGCGACATGATCCGCAATTAACAAGATGCCTGACAACAGGAGCAGATTCCCTTTCGCCGAGACGGCCTTCAGCGAAAGCAGATAGTGCGTCTTCGTCCAGATGCGCGCCAACCGGAGACGCCTGAGCGAGCGACGCGCGATGACGCAAATGCTGATGCACCATGCGTCGCACGAGGTCGCTCTCTTTATTGGTCTTCGGTCGTGGCATTCTCTTCTCTTCTCTCCTTCCAGCTCGTTGGACGATTTTTCCTGACGCTCTTTGCTTTAATTCTCCGAGGGAGCGTTGAGCAAGTGGCGGCGAACATCTTCCGGCGCGAGGTCTTCGGTCGCCATCTCGACGCACGTTTCAATCTCCACCTGGCTCAGCCCGCTCTTCTCTTGTAACTCTGACCGGAAACGCTCTAGAACTTTGCCGTAAACTTTCTCAAGCCAGCGCATCACCGTTGATTCATGAACGCGGCTCTCCGGCACATTGACGCGGCGTTTCGACTGGCGTTGGAACCAGCGACGCAAAGGCGAGGCAGGCTCTTCGACAAGGCGCGCGATCTCGCGCAGCTTCAAATTTTCGACGTGGTAATAAAGCAGCAGGAGCTTTTCATGCTCGTCAAGCATGGCAAGCGATGTATCAAGTGCGGCAACAGTCGCCTCGCGATAACGCTCGCGCATGACGCGATCAACCATCGCGCTCTCGCCGCCGCGCGCTTCCGCGCGCCAGCCCGGACGGTCTCGCATCTCGCCGCCGCCCTCAGACCAATCGTCAATCGAAACCTCGTCGCGCCGCGCCCGGTGCATGTCAATCACCGCGTGCCAGACAACCGTGCGCAGCCATCCCTTCAACGTCCCGCGTCCCGTGTAGGTTGCGAACTTAGACTGCCGCACATCGTTGACGACCCGTGTGCCGTAAAGCTCCACGTAAACCGAATCAATCACCTCTTCAGCGTCCGTCTCGGCGCTCGCTAAGTGGCGCGCGATGCGCTCGATGTAGCCGCGAAAATTCTGGTCAAACTCCCACCAGGCATTTTCGTTACCACGCGCACAGGCCAGAGCTAAATAGAGATCGTTGATTTGAAGCTCGGTGATGAACTGGCGTATCTCGTCGGGCGTCGGAACGATTTCCTGCTGCTCATCCACCAGATACTTATCAATCGCCGCTCTGAGCGCTACGCGGAAGGTTTCAGGAGGGATGTCGTAATTAGGCGCAACTCCCACGCAGCTTGCGTGGAGCGCATCTATATCAGCAGCGCATTCCGTAATCGCGCCCTCAAGTTGTGCGAGCATTGAGTCAGTCACTAACAGGCGATTATAGAGGAAACTCAAAGGTTTCGCATCCTGCTTTCGATTTCCAAAGAACTTTTCCGGCAATTAACTACGAAAACACTTGGTGTGGCTTCATCTGCCGCTCGTGTGCGATAAGGCTCTCCCGGCGCTTGACAGTTGTCTCGCGCTTCTTGGGGAAGAGAGCTAATTTTATTGTTCTAGCGAGCGGATAGAAGGAACTTCAGCGGACTGCCGCTCACAGCGGGTTGACGGCAGGCGTCTACGAATTTTGCTCAAGAGAGAATGCTATTTAGCGTTTCCCGCAGTTTTTTATACGCAGATAAGGGAGTCATGCGGAATGCTTCCGCTTTTCACGCTAAATCCGCGTGCTATACCGAACAGGTGTTGATAACATGCCAAATCAGCGTATTATCTAGAATCGTTC
>JACCVS010000359.1 GCA_013698055.1 Acidobacteriota bacterium | reverse complement strand
TCGGCCCGCTGCCTGAGGGCCGTCTCCACGGCTTCAGTCAGCGAAAGGTCGAGTCGCGGGGGCCGGGCCGGGAGCGGCGCTAAGCGTAAAGGGTCTGTGATTTCGTAGCCCGCGAGAGCGCGTAGCGAGATGATCTCGCCTTCGAGTTCGGCTCGGATGCGGATGACCTGAGCGCGCAGGCGATCAGTTTCCACACGCACGAGGTTGAGGTCGAGCGGGGCTACATCGCCTTCTTTCAGGCGCTCGTTCGTAATCCGCACCAATTCATCACTGGCCGCAATCAATTGCTCAAGGACATCCAACTGCTTGCCCGCAGCCACAGCTCGTGCGTAAGCGGCACGAATCTCGGCAGCGAACCGCCTTTCAAGTGCCATGACTTCAGCCCTGACTTGTGCCAGTTCAAGGCGCGCGACCGCAACACGCTTGCGCCTCTTGCCGCCAGTTTCAAAGACCTGTGAGATGCCGACATCCAGTTCGCTCTCGCCCGAGCCGCCGAGAAAGCGCGCCGAACCATATTCAGCCTCAAGCGTAGGGTTGGGCACGAGACCCGCTTGAAGAAGGCGACCTTCGGCTATGGCCAATCGCTGCCGGGCCGCGATCAGATCCGCGCGCCGCTCAAAACCCGTTGAGACAAGTCGCTCGACCGTCATACCTGAGGGTTCGATAAACTGTGAAGATGAAAGCTGAGTCTCTCGCCTCTCAGGGGAGGGGGCAGGAGTTTGTGAAGGGGTTGCCGGGTTGGTTGGCGGTGTTTGAGATTGCCCACTGATGGCCACGAAAGCCACGAGCACTACGCTCAATAGCCACCTGCGGCTCAGCCTCGTTTTCAACCTGCTCATGCTGACAATCAGATCTTTCGCCCTGCCGGTAATGTTCAAGCTGCCGTCGCTGACTGCTCACCTAACCGGTTTCGCCGGAAATGCCGGAAGCCGAAGAAGCCGGTGACCCCGATCACGCCCAGGGCAATCAAGATAGCGAGAAAGATGAGGGCAGTGCGCGCCCACAAGGCAATACCAGCGCTCACTTCCGCCGGCGCTATCATGACCTGCATCGCGCCGTAATCTGCGACCATTGATTCTCCGCCGATGATGACTCGTGCCGAGATATTGCACTCGCCCTGCGCCATCGGCGGCAGCTTCGCTTCGTAAATACCCGGCGTCGTTGTGGGAACTGCCGCTACTTCAACGGGGCCACCTGTGGCGGCGTCATCCACCACAACATTGATCTTCGCATCCCCAATAGGTTCATTGGTGGCGAAGCGCGTCACGAAGACTCTTGCGAGCGCCTCCTGGCCCGGCTCTACGTTCGGGTGCTTGATTGTCACTTCGAAGTCACCGACCCGAACGACTCGCGCGGTCATGCCTTCGCCCGCGGGTGCAGCCGTTGTCTTTTTCTCCCCGTGGTCCTCGCCTCCATGAGCCATAACGCTTTTGACAGGCATCGCTAGAAACGCGAGCAGTAAGATAAAGAGCGCAAATCTATTCGGAATGGTTCGTCTCATAATTACTCTCTCTTGTATTGCAGCGAGTTGATAATGCTGCTGATAAGGGGGAAAAGCAGTCTTATTAAGGCAATCATTATGCCGACCCTTTCCGTCTGAGAATTAAACCTAACCACCTTTATTTAAGCTGCTTTAACCCCAAACCTCTTCTCTCCAAGCGAGCCAACTGTTCGTATTCAAACACCTTTCTGTCTGTTAACAGACAATGAGGCCCGTCACCACGGCTTCTGATACTTCGAAATTAAGCTGTCGCTCACCTACTTCTCCTTCTCAATGTAGAGTATAGATCCTGTAGTCGAATACAGAGTCAAGCGAATTTTTCAGTCTTTCCATCGTCAGCCAGTTCGTGATGGCGGGTTTGGGTTACAGGTTCATGGGACCTTGGCTAGTCCGCCCTTGAAACTAAAGACGTGCGATTCCATCCGAAAGTGGAGTTGCGAAATTTGGTTTTAAAAAAAACCACTTGACCCTGGAATTAGTTCCAGCCTTTATACTGTACAAATGGTTAAGGCCTCTTCATCTTCTGAAGGTTATAGCTCCGGCGAGCTGGCGCGCTTAGCCGGCGTCAGTAGCGACACGCTTCGCCATTACGAGCGCAAGGGAGTGTTGCCATTAGCGCGCCGCCTGAACAATGGCTATCGAAAGTACCCGGCTGATTCTATCGACCGGGTGCGTCTCATTCGCAGAGCTTTGGC
>JACCVS010000342.1 GCA_013698055.1 Acidobacteriota bacterium | reverse complement strand
GTATCGTGCGGGATGCGTTTGACGATGAGCGGTTCAGAAAAAATCCGATGGTAACGGCGCTTCCTCACATCCGGTTCTACGCCGGTTCGCCCTTGATGTCGCCTGAAGGCTTCAAAATCGGAACGCTATGCGTCATTGATAGTAAGCCGCGCGAACTCACGCCTGAGCAGATCGCGGCTCTCAAAATCCTCGGCAATCAGGTCATTACTCAGCTAGACCTGCGGCGCGAGAATCTGTTCCTTCAACGCGCCCTCGCCAAATATAAGCAGACAACAACTAAGACGAATTAGATCAATCCACGCTCTTTAACGCGGAGGTAAGTCTCAAGAAGCGCGGGCGTGAGCGCGGCGGCTGTCACGTCCAATGCCAGCCCGCCCTGCGACTCTACTAACCTGAGCGCAGACTCGCGTTGATGGATAATCTCTTCGGCGACGGATTGCGTGAAGAGATCGTGCGCGCTCACGGGAGCATCGCGCACGACCGACTTAAGGTCACGGTCTGCGATGGTGACGACGAGTGGGAGGTGGCGCGGGCGCAGCAGCTTCAACGAAGTGAGCAGGTCGCGCGAGCCTTCCTCGTCAACCAGATCGGTCAGCACGACGACGAGAGAGCGCCGCTTGATATTGGCAGCGATGAACTGGAAAGCGCGAGCGTATGAAGGCTCGATCATTTCCGGCTCAAGCGCATGAAGAGCTTCGAGGGTGGCATCTAAATGCTCGACGCCGCGCTTCGGGGGAAGATAGGTTTTAATCTGGCGACCGAAGACGATGAGGCCAGCGTTGTCGCCGCCGCGCGCTGCCGCAGACATCAAAGCCAGCGCCGCATGAACCGCCAAATCGAGCTTGGTTTCATTCTCGATTCTGGCCGTCATCAGGCGTCCGGCGTCGAGCGCAATCAGAATCGTCTGGTCACGCTCAATCTGATATTGCCGCGTGGTGAGCTTGCCGCGTCTGGCCGTTGCCGACCACGAAACGTGTCGCAACTCGTCGCCGCGCACGTAATCGCGCAAGGATTCAAACTCGCGCCCTTCGCCGCGCCATGAAGTCTTGCGGTGCGAGGCGACAAGCGAGCGTGCGCCCAAGGCTTTCAACTCGGCTTCGCGTGCCCGCCTCATGTTCGGATAAACTTTAACGCTTTGAGGTTGACCCGACCGCGTCTGATTCCAGACCAGCCCGAGGCGTGAAAGGTAACGCACAGCCGTCATCCCAAAGTCGAAGCGCCCGCGCTTTGGCGGTATAAGGGTGTAGGCGAGCGTGGCGCTTGTGTGCGCCTCGACGCGCGCGTGCCCTTCGCGCAAGTTAATGAGCTTCATCTCCGGCGGGTACTCGTCCTTCAAATGAAGCGTCATCGCGCGCGGCGAGTTGTTCAAAATCTTCACGCGCACTTCGGTCTCCGCGCCGACCGCGAAGCGACCGTCGAACTCGCGCTCTAACAAGAGGCTTGCGGGCAACCGGCTCAGGCGGGAATCAATGAAGGCGGCAAGCAGCAGTGCGACATCATAGGCGAGCGTCGCCCAACGCAGAACAGGCCGCTGCCACGAAAGCGACAGCGGCACGAAGCCTGCGGCGAGCAGCACGTAAAAGAGCTTGGTGAAGACAAAGGGCATCGTGGGAAGAGTCTGCCAATGCTTCAGGATTTCTTGTTGGAAGTTCTGACATCAAATTCCGAGTTGTCAATTTCGCGGTTGAAGCTGAATGTTGTCAGAGTAAAGACCCAATCCTGCAACACTCTCAGGTTCAGCGACTCGATTGACAATTGGATTTTGTAGGCATGGGGCAGCAGCAGCCCTTTCTCTGCTTTGAAATCAGAAAACTCTTCGAGCAGCTTGGTGATGGATTCGTTTTGCGCCTGCGTCACGCCTGGCTGGCTCGGCATCTGTTGTGTGAGCCTCTTCTCGTACTCTGTCCGCACGTGCCTGAAAGTTCCCTCTTCAAAGTAAAGACTAGTTTTCAATCCGGCATTGTTTTTCGCCTGATACTCCAGCACATGCATCTTCTGACCATTTATCTTTTTTGTCCCGGCATACTTTAGCTTACCCGTCATGTTAGCTGTGTTCAGGAGCGGCCATGCTGCCGACAAACTCCCTCCCATCAGACCTTCCCTGAAAGGCATCTCATGAGCCATGAAAAACTTTGCCAGTGTGGAGCGGACGCCGGGTTTAAGCTCTCCCACCGTCAAGGTGCTGCCGTCAAATCCCATCTTTTCAAAAGGGTATTCCACGTTTCCGTAAATAACCGCAATCAAGCTCTTACTGCCCTGTGAAGCCATCACAGAGCCACCTTCCGACGTACCGGCACCGCTCAGGCGGAAAGTGCCGACGGCGGTTCCAAGAATGAGGCGGCTCTTGATCGCTGCGCGCGCTTCGGCTGTGCCGATAGACTCAAGATGCTTGGTGACTACTTCTTCCGCCGTCATCTTTTGCGGTGCGGACGTACGGGTCGTTGCTATTGAGGAAGTCGCCGACAGGATAACGGTAAGGATACAGACGATTGATAATCGCCTGAGTGTGCGGACTCTATATTTCAGCATTTCAAATACTCCATCGGTTGTAGATTAACCCTTTAGGGAATGGCGGGGAAACGCCTGACTGAACATTTGCTCTCGCAGTTTAGCAACAAACCGGGACTTCGCGCACGCTCACCGAAATTTATTACCTGGGCACTTCGGCAGCCTGCAAGATAGCGCTGATGACTGCATCGGGCGTTGCGCCGTCCAGTTCGGCCTCGGCGCGCAAGCTCAATCGGTGGCGCAGGACTGGGCGCGCGATGTCGCGCACATCATCGGGCGTTGTGAACTCACGCCCGCGCAGCGCGGCAAGCGATTTAGAGCAGAGCAGGAGCGCAACAGAAGCACGCGGGCTGGCTCCATACAAAACGGATGGGTGCGAGCGCGTGCGCCGCACGATGTCAACGACATAATGCTGCACGCCCGGCTCAACGCGGGCGTTGCGTACCTCCATTCGACAGTGCATGACGGCATCTGCTTCGGCGAGCGGGCGAATGTCCACCTGGTCGAGACGACGAGAATTAAAGCCCGCGTCCCAGTTGGCGACGACCTGTTGCTCGGCCTCCTGCGACGGATAGTCGAAGAGAATTTTCAGCAGGAAACGATCAAGCTGCGCTTCGGGCAACGGGTACGTGCCTTCATACTCAATCGGGTTTTCCGTCGCCAGCACGGTAAAGAGCGGCGATAGATGCTGCGTCTCGCCATCAATCGTCACTTGTCTTTCTTCCATCGCTTCGAGAAGCGCTGCTTGTGTCTTCGGCGGCGTGCGATTAATCTCGTCGGCCAGCAACATGTCCGTGAAGATCGGGCCTTTACGCAAAGTGAAATCGGAGGTGGCGACGTTGAAGACGTTCGTGCCCGTGATGTCCGAAGGCATCAGATCGGGCGTGAACTGGATACGGCCAAATCCTGCGCCGATGATGCGCGAGAGAGTCTTGACGGTCAGCGTCTTCGCCGTTCCCGGCACGCCCTCGATGAGCGCATGTCCTTCAGCGAACAACGCGACCAGGATTTGCTCGATAGCATAATCCTGCCCGACGACCACTTTGCGAAGCTCCGTCAGAATATGCTCGACGGTGGTTGAGACGTATTGAAGCATGAAAGACAGTGACAAGTGACAAGTGACAAGTGGCGAGTTAAAGACAAGCTCTTGCTTGTCACTCTTCACTTGTCACTTGTCACTGTTCTAGCCCCTTCCCATGATTTACAAGAGCGTGTTCTGTGGCAGCCCTTCTGCGGCCTGACGGGTTTCACGCGAGCGCAGGCGGAGGCCGAGGGCGCGTTCAACTTCGCGCAGGCGCGTCACTAGTTCCAGAGATTTTCGCTCGTCAACGACAGCACCGTTAATCGCATCCTCGCACTCGTGCATCAACGATTCGAGTTTCGCCGGATCGAGCTTTTCCGATGAACGGGCGGCGACGCGCGCGGCAATCTCAGAGCGCGGGCTATTGTGACTAAGACCGGCGTAGCGCACAAGCACGCGGCGCAGTCTGGTGTAAATATTTTCGATGGCGAGGTCATAGGCACGCGCGCGTTGTTGAAGCTCGGCCATCGAATCTACGAACTCAAGACTCGAGCGCCTGTCCACGAAAGGCACGGGCAGCGGGCGCGCGAAACGTCGCCCGCGCGTCCACAACAAGACCAGCACGACGAGCGCGCCCTGCGCGAGCATCCAGATGACGGGCGTGCCGGCAAAATAAGCGACTAATTGATTGCGCCCCCCGGCGCGATCCTGATGATACTCGTCGAAGGCGATGATGCCATTCGCGCTGCCGACGACGTTGAGCGCCAGTTGCAGATTGTCTGCGAGGCGGATGCCGCCGTTGGCGACCATATATGGATCGCTCAGGATGACGATGCGCCCCGCGCCGTGAGGATAATCAACGAGCAGCGCGCCCCTGTAATTCTCAAAGTGCGCGACGGGCACGGGCGAAGTCAATATCTTGTTGTCGTAAGCGGAAATGGGAAGCGGCGCGCCCGTGTCTTCGACTACGGATGGCGGAGGCAGTTCATCACTCTCGTCAAACGTCTCATCATCTTCGCTGATAGCGGCTGGTGGAGGCGGACTTTCCTGAGCGGCAGGAGCCGAATTATTTTCTGAGATGTTGATCGTTCCGGCATAACGCGAGGGGTGGATGGATTCGATGTTGCGCGTCAGCGCGCTCGGCTGCGAAGCGCTCACCAACGCCACGCCCGCCGTCATCTCTTCGGGCTTATTGGGATTGACAATTGATCTCGGCAACTCCTGCGCTTCAGTCGAGATGCTCCAGCCATCAGATTTGGGAAGCAGGCGCGCGTCCGGCCTGCGGTCAATGATGACGAGCCGCCCGCCGCGCTCGACCCATTTCAGGATGCTCCCGGTTTCGTCCTCTTCAAAGGGAGATCGTGTCTTGCCGATAATAACGAACGTTGATGGAGATGATTTGTCGGTTGCATCAAGGAGCGAATAGGGTTCTTTGCGCCATCGCACCACCTGTCGTCCGGACTCCGAGAGCAGATCATAAAGAGCGCGCGTGCCGGTCGCGCCCGCGTTGTAAGTCGAGCGATCAGGGTCGAACTCTGTGTCGGGTAATCGCGCCTCGCTCACGTAAGACGCCGTGTTGAGCGCGACGAGCAGCACTAGCACAACCGCAATGGTGATGATGATGGCGAGACGTTGCCGCATAAAAACAGTGACAAGTGACAAGTGACAAGTGACGAGTTAAGACAAGTTCTTGCTTGTCACTTGTCACTTGTCACTTAATAGCGATGCTGTCTTCAAAGTCTGCTGGTAGCCTGAGCGAAAAGTCGTCCAGTCGCTCGGGGTCGCAGGCACAAAGCCGTACCAGTGATTCTCGAAGCTCGCGGTCAGCTTCTGCATTTCGTTAAGCAGGGGACGCTTTTCGCGCACAGCGCGCAGGTAATCGTGATTGGTTTTGTGCTGCGCGAGTGTGAGCACTTTGCGGTCGCCCAGTTCGCACAAAAGCGCGATGTAGCCTTTCCTGATCGCGGCTCGAAGCTCACCCTTGCGCGCCAGAATTTCAGCCTCATTGAGCAGGTCTGCTGCCGTTTGATCCGGCGCGAGATGCTCGCCCAGCACGACGCGCGCCCCTCGCTTTTCGAGCTTGAGGCTCGCGTCCTTGCGTCTAAAGAAAGGTAGGAATTTCCAGATGACATAAGCCAGAACGCCCGCCGCCAGCCCGAAAATAAGAATCATTGCGATGAACGATAGCCAGCTCGTTTGGCCGGGCTGAAGCGGATTCCTGCTGGGAAATAAATTGTTCAGCCACTCCTTGAAACGCTCCCAGAGACTCTTCTCAGGAGGCTTTTCGCCATACTCTCCGCGGCGCAGTATCGCTTCCAGTCGAGCCTTCTCCTGCTCCTTTGAAGTGGCGATTGTTTTATTCTGCCCGTCCAGTTCATTCAGGCGATCCTCCAGCGCGGTCAAGCGTTGGCTGATTCTCGCAAGCGTTTCCGCGCGCCGCGGGTCACTGGCTGGTGTCTGCTCGTAATTCCTCAAATCCTCACCAAGCCATGAATTATTGACCCTTACTCGCCCGCCTTCCCATTCGATTATCTCGTCCGATGGCACTAGCTTCCTGATCTTTTCTAAGACAGCGCCCGCGCGCGCGATATACTCAGCACCTGTCCCGGTCTCTACCTCTGCCTCTTGCCAAAATTCATCGAATGCGGTCAGTGCCTCGTGAATACGCGATTTGTATTCTTCAAGCGGCATGGCGGCTGCGCTTCCCGCTCCGAGCAAGATAAGGAGCAGCGCAAACGTGCAGCGCGCCACGCGCCTCACGACCAGCCGTT
>JACCVS010000338.1 GCA_013698055.1 Acidobacteriota bacterium | reverse complement strand
GCGCGGGCGGTGATCGCTCGCGCGCCTTAGCGCTTTAAGTCGCTGTTACTCTCACAGCATCTTGAATGAAGAACGGTGGTGAAACTTGCGTGCTCAATCAACGGTCGGAAAAATTGAGTTTGTCGGCAGGTGTATTTCCAGAAGTAATGACAGACCGTCTCATCTCATCCGGCCAGTGAAGGACGACGGGCACTGCGGTCGTGATGTCGCGGCTGAACTGTCCATCATGTGGATATGAATTGTCTTCATCTTCTGTGGAGACATAAACGCGGGCGAAATATCCGGTCTTCGGCGTGTCAAAGGGAACGCACCATTCGCATTCGCCGGTTGCCGTGATTTCAATCCGGTCGCCGCTGGCGAATGGTCGGCGAATCTCGGTCTTGCTCGTCCAACTTCCGCGCTCCGGGTAATTCGGCGAAAAGAAGATGGTCGTGACCCAGAGTCTTTCGGGCGCGAATTGGCCTGCCTCGCGGTTGAGAGTTAGCGTCGTGTGGCTTTCCCCTTTGATGAAATCGAGGGAGACTTGTCGCACATCGAAGCTGACAGATTGCTGCCTGCCAGTCGTCCCTTGAGGAATCGGAGCGACGACCTGAACATAACGGGCTTTCCGACTTGGTGTCCTCAGATATTCGTTAATGAAAATTGCGCTGCTGAGAATGATTAAAAAGACAGCGAAACCCGCTATGTGCTTTCGGAGATTCATCTCTGGGATTCCTTCTTTCAGGCAACTCTAACGGTGGACGCCAGCCGCTTCGCAGGCTTTTGCCGCAGAGACAAGTATGATTCACGCCCTATCTCTCAAAGAAACATCAATGCCTGTTCAAAGAATGCTAGGGCTGGCTCGGTCTTGCGCGTTTGAAGAAATAATTTCCCGCGCCAATCGTTCCGCCTTCGTTGTTGATCGCTTGATAAGTGACCAATTCCCATCCTTGCGCGCCGAGCTTGTTCATCGTTTCCTCCGACATATTACGAACGCCCGGCACGTACTGAACCTTGTATTCCCATGTAATCTGCGGCGTACGCTGCGGCTGCCGCTGCCCGTAGCCAGTCCAGCCAATCAGCCCGAATAGAACTATCGCCGCGATTGCAATCAACCGGATTTTAGTTTTCATCATCTGTCTTCTCTCCTAACCAGTGAAGATGCGACCAGAGCGGTGCTATCAAGAGACACGCCGGAGCCTTGAGAATGTTCCGAAACCTGAGCAGTAGGACAAATGGGAATGACTGTCTTATTGAAGAAGCTCGATGGCTCGTTCGATGGCGCGGTCGCGGTGGGCGCGGATGTCCTGGCGGTCGAGGGTGATCTTTTCGTCGGGTGCGAGTCCTGCGCCTTCGAGCCGCGTGCCTGCAGCGGTTTGATAATCCAACTCGCTGATATCAAGCTCGCCGCCGTCGGGCAGGGCGTGGCGGCGACGGATGGCAAGCACGCATCCGCAGGTGCTCTGGCCGATGATGACGGCGCGTCTCGCTTCCTTCAAGGCTGCGACAAAGATTTCCGCTGCGCTCGAAGTTCGCTCCGAAGTGAGGATGACGACAGGCGCGGGAAAAGTCTTGACGGCGTCGGCGGCAAAGAGCATTGCAGCGCGTGTGTGCGGCTCGAATTGAATGCGCCCGCTGCGATCCGTGAAGCGTCCCAGGCTTTTTCCGGCAGGGAGGAAAGCGGACGCGACCTCAGTCATCGCTTCGGCTTCGCCCCCGCCGTTGCGACGCAAGTCAATGATGAGGCCCCGCACGCCGCGCAGCTTCCCATCAAGCGCACGCATGAAATCCACCGCGATTGATTGTGTGAAAAAGTCGAACTCAACGACGCCGATACGATCACGTACGCGCCGCACGCGCAAACCCGTGTTGCGCCCGCGCCATTCACGCCGCAGTCTGGTAGTCCGCTGCTTTCCGTCAACGTCCATCCAACTGATGGCGACGATAGAGTCCGGCGCGCCTTCAAAGAGCTTCGCCATCATCTGTAGCCTTGTGACAGCGAGAATTGACGAGGCGGCCTGCGCTTTCAAACGGCGCGCGAATACGTCGAGCGCAGGCTCGTTATCAATGCTCGTTATGACATCGCCCGCGCGCAAGCCCGCGCGTTCCGCTTCCGACCTGCGCTCGACCGAGACGACTACGGGAACGCCTCCGACTTCGCGCACGGAGATGCCGATGCTGATGTAGCGCGGGTTTCGCCAGTCGAACTTCTCGTCGGGCGCATAGACGCGCGTGTGCGGATCGCGCAAAGACCCGAGCATCCGGCGCAGCACGTTGTAAAGCTCCGCAGGGCTTTCTGATTCGGCAGCTAGCGGGCGAAACTTCGCGCGCTCGGCCTCCCAGTCAAGTCCGTTAAATGTGGGATCGTAATAGCGGTCGCGGACGGTCTCCCAAGCATCATCGAAGACGGCGAGCCGACCATCATGGGTAGCAGTTGAGACAGCATCCGAATCGGCAAAGGCAATGAATGCAAAATGCAAAATAAAAAATGCAAAAGTGAGGATAAGAAGCGCGCTCTTCGCCGTCCATTTTGCATCTTTGATTTTTAATTTTGCATTCATTTCTGTGGCTTACGGAAATTATAGCGTAGCAGTACGCGCATGGGAATGGCCACGCCGTCGCGCAGCGCCGGGCGAAAGTGTAGTTGCCGAACAGTGTTGAGGGCCGCTTCGTCAAGGCCGAATCCGCCCCAGCGCATAATCTCCGCGCGCGTGACTTCACCCCTCGTATCAATCTCTAATTGAACGTCAACGGTGGCTTCCGCTTCGGCGCGCGCGGCTGTCTCAGGATAGACCGGGCGCAGTCGGCTGAATGGTAGCGGCAATCGGATACCTTCACGCGCGGCCGCCTTCTCATCCTCCGGTGCATCTTCGATGAGGGGGACTCCAGCGGCGATTCGTTCCAACACCTGAGCGCGTTCGTTGCGCTGCACTTCTTGTGCCTTCTGAATCGCGGCTGCGTAATGCGTTGCGCGCCGATTCAGTTCCTTGAGTAGAGATTCTGTCGCTTCTTCGGGCGAGGTCGCCTCGGAGCTTGACCGATCCCACAGGACGAGTTTGCCCGTGCGAGAGTTGACAATGAAGATAGAGGCGTAGGCTTCGTAAAATGCTGAGCCAGTCGAAGGGGAGCGACGCAATGTCTGCGCGTCGCCCATGACATAGAAATCGGAGCCGATTGCTCCGCCAAGATCGCGAGCTTCCTGCAACGCCATGTTGAGCGATCCGGCATAGCCCGCGCCACGCGCAGCCGCGCGGCTCTCTTCACGATCAACTATCAGCAGGCCGGTGTCCGATATGAGCGCAAGCGACAATTTATCTGTCGCGCGCTTTGCGGTTGGCGTCTGGCCGAGATCGAGTACGGCCACGCTAATGCGTTGCGAGTTCGTTTGCGCCGGGACGCTCGCCCAGAGAGCGCAAACAATGAGAATCAGAAGGAAGGGGCGCAGCTTGAGCATTGTCGGAATACTTGATGGATGAAAACTAAGATAAATTCTATCGCCTTCTGTTCGGAGGTTTGATTCAGACGAGTGACGAGCAAGGCGAATTTCATCTTGTCACTTGTCATTACCTTTTTGTATGTCAATCTCCTGTTTGAGCTGCGGTGTGCTCAGATGGTGCGACGTTATGATAGAGCGCATAGACTTGTTCTTTAACTTCCGGCGGAAAGCAAACCCGGTTGAGCTGATACCGCTTCAGCCCGCGCACGGCCTCAGAGACCTCGCTGATTTCGCGCATCACAGGATGGGCGTAGCCGTCCTCGACGTAGATGCGAGCTTTCGGCTCTGTGCCCTCCGGCGTGTAGTAGTTGTAATAGGGAACGTCGCCTGCGTGATCTTCTATAAAATAATACTCCGCCTCATAGCCCGCTCTGGCCACTTCGTCGCGCGCAGCCGAGAGAAAACTTGCGCGTTCAGTTTCCGGCATATCCAGATCAATCGCTTTGAAGAGACGACGCCCCGTGAAGCGGCGGCTCAAATCGCTCAGGACCGGATCGCTGCTTCGCTGCCACTGCTTGATGTGAAAGAGCACGTCCGAATCATCCATCTCTAAATGCTCGCTCAAGGAGAGCGGCTCGCGGCGCAGGACTTTTTCAAACGGAGTGCCGGGCGCGCACCAGACTTCC
>JACCVS010000319.1 GCA_013698055.1 Acidobacteriota bacterium | reverse complement strand
GCTTCAGTTAATTGCCTCACTGGCATTCGGCCTGTTCATCGCTCTCCGAAGCAAAGGCGGGTTGCGCGGCGCGCTGTTGCTGCTGGCGTTTGTCGGGTTGGGAGGCGCTTTGCTGCTGACGGTGACTCGCGCCTCCTGGGTCGCGTTTCTGCTATCGGCGTTTGTGATCGTGATGGCGGGTGCGAGTCGTCGCATGGTGATTATCGTCGCAGCCTGCGCGCTGCCCGTCGTGCTCGTGGGATTGTTCGTGCTGCAACAGCAACGTAGTGTCGGTTTCTATGATCAGAAAGATCAATCCATCACCTGGCGCGAGACGGTCTGGCGCGAAGGCTTTGAGTTGCTCAAAAGCAAGCCGCGTCACTTGCTGGTCGGCGTCGGGATGGACTCGATTAAAAGCCGCTGGCGCGAATGGGGACTGTTCGACGGCGGTCGGCTTCCCGTCGGGCACATGCACTCCACACCTTTGCAATTAGCCGTTGAAAGAGGAATCCCGGCGCTTCTCGCATGGCTCGCTTTCCTTGGAGTTTATGCCCGGATGCTGCTCCACCTGGCACGTAGCGAGAAGGTGCTTGACTGGGTTGAGCGTGGAATCGTGCTCGGCGCTTTTGGCGGGCTGGTGGGATTCGTTGCCAGCGGGGCGGTTCATTACAACTTCGGCGATTCCGAGGTGGTAATGATCTTTTATTTCATCATGGGATTGAGCCTGGCGGTAAACAAGCAGATAAGAAGCAGCGCATCTCTTCCAGTTTGATGCCTGTTCCAGAAGAGAAAAAGCGGGTGGAGCTTGGAATCAACTCCACCCGCCATCTGTTGTTTGTTGAGATCGGTGATTAGTCGCCCATCATGATGCCATCACCCATCATGATTCCATCAGATACCATGATGCCGTCCATCAGGATGATTCCGTCGCCGAGGACGACGCCATCGCTCATCATAATCCCATCCATGAGGATGATTCCGTCGCCCATCATAATACCGTCACCCATCATGATTCCGTCCATGAGAATGATGCCATCACCCATCATGATTCCGTCCATGAGTATGATGCCATCGCCCATCATGATCCCATCGCCGAGCACGACGCCGTCTTTGTAGAGGTGGCCGTCACTCATCATGATGCCGTCGCCCATCATAATTCCGTCTGACATCATAATGCCATCCGACATCATGATCCCGTCACCCATCATGATTCCATCGCCAAGGACGACACCGTCGCTCATCATAATTCCGTCGCCCAGGACAACCCCGTCGCCCATCATGATCCCGTCCGACATCATAATTCCATCGCCCATCATGATGCCGCCGCTCAGAACCAGGTGATCGCCTTTTACTATCGAGTCACCAAGCACAACGCCGTCGCCCATCATGATCCCGTCACCCATCATAATTCCATCGCCCATCATGATCCCATCACTCATCATGATGCCGTCGCCAAGGACGACGCCATCGCTCATCATGATGCCGTCGCCGAGGACAACGCCGTCGCCCATCATGATGCCGTTAATGAGCACCGGGCTGTTGGCGAAGATCACGCCGTGGGCATAAAGGACGTTCTTGCTGGCCGGAACGTTCTCGCCGCCGATTGAGAACGAATCGCTCAGGGTGTTGAGGCTCGTGTTTGCGCGGAAGATTTTTTCGCCGGCGCTGAGTTTGTTAGCGTTCGGAACAACGGCGCGCGACATTTCGACTGCACTGGCGGCGTTGACTAAGCCTGCGCCCTGCGTGAAGACTGTCTGGCCTTTGTTGCTGTAGGTCGCGCCGGACAATCTCTGCGAAGTGCGCGTCAGGATGGCTTTGACGAGCGCTGGGGTGAGCGAGTTGTTTTCTTCGAGCATCAGAGCGACCGTTCCGGAGATGACCGGAGCGGCGAATGACGTGCCCGAATAATTGAAGTAAGCGTTTTGCGTCGCGGCTGAGGAGACCGGCTTGACGATGCGCTCCGGGTACTGGCTAGCCAGCGTCGGATTCGGCTCTTGCGACATCGGGGCATTGATTTTCCTGCCCGGCGCAACGATGTCCGGCTTGCCGAGGTGGTCAAAGCGCGTGTAGCCCTTTGAAGAGAAGGAAGCGACCGTGTCGTCAGAGCGCTTTGCGGTTCCGTGCGTGTCCGTCGCGCCGACCGTGATGGCGTAGGGGCTGTTGCCGGGGCTGCTGATTGTGCCGTAGGCGAGCTTGTAGATGTTCGAGCCGTCTGCGTTATGTCCGACGATTTCTTCCGTGCGACCCATGTTTCCGGCGCTCGCCACTACAACGATTCCCAAACGGACGGCGCGCTCGACAGCTTTGCAGAGCGGGTCTGTGTGGAAGGATTCGCGGACGGGCGCGCCGAGACTCATGTTGATGACGCGGATGTTGTGCTTCTTGCTGTTCTCAATCGCCCAGTTAAGACCGGCCAGCACGTTGCTGGTGCGTCCCACGCCATGCTCGTCGAGGACGCGAACGTCAATAATGTCAGCGCCGCTTGCGACGCCTGCGTAGTCGGCTGCATATCCTTTTGAGGCTGCGCCGTTGCCTGCCGCGACACCGGCTACGCCCGTGCCGTGACCGTCGGCGTCACCTTGTTTCGCGCTCCCACTGAAATCAACTGAAGCGACGACGCGCGACTTGTTGTTCGTGCCTGCGAAGTCCGCGTGGTTGGCGCTGACGCCGCTATCGAGGATGGCGATGCCGACGCCCTTGCCCGTCAGACCGGAATTGCCTTTCGCATCGGCCTGCGCCTGTGTCGCACCGATGGTTTCGTTGAGCAGGCTGGCTGCGCCTTTGACCGGGCGGTCGGGCGAGACGTACTCGACATCATCGCGCAGGGCGAGCGAGGCAACCTGGTTGACCGGAACGTCTGCGACCACCATATCGAGCGCCGCATAGCCAGCGCGCTTGCTGCCGCGAGCGCCAGCGATGGCGTTGTCATGTGCCGCCGAGGGTTGACCTTTGGTTTGAATCAAAACGCGAACAGTCGCCGAAGAGTTGCTGGCGACTTCAAACTCGGGGGCGAGCTTTTTGAAGCGGCGACCTTGCTGGCGATTACCGTTCTGTTTTGCCGGGGCTGCGAACGTGGCAACCGGGGCCAGGGTGACAAGAACCAAACTGATTAGGCTGAGGGAAGCTGTGATGCGTCGAAACATGATGTTCTCCTTCTACTGCGTTTCAAGAGAGTGCCTAACCATTGAAGCTGCGCTACACGCAAGGGGGAATCGGCACGAGGGTTAATTTTAAGATTTTCAATTAGGACGAGATCGCTGACAGGACGTCGGGGGCTTGAGGAGCATCCCGACCGGCTCAAGAATTAGGCCGCTTCCTTCCTGATCCAGCTTTCCTATCAACGATCTGCTCTTCTCTATTACAACCGCTGTGCCATGCCTTGAATAATCTTGCAATCAGGCTTAAGTCTAACTATTAATGCATTTGACTGTCTCGCAGTAGTTGGCGCCTGACAGGCACTTTGAAGCCGCGAAATGGATAGCAGGTATCCACAAAAACGACGGGCAAGAGGTTTCTGGAGCTTTTACCGGGGAATGCTGAGGATTACTGCTGGATTCACAAATTAGAGGGAAGTGGGCTTTGCCTAAAAAAGCCCTTATTTTAGGCACTTTTTGGGCAGACTGGATACTTTTTGGGCAAGAGGTTGAAAGTTAAGAGGGCGGCAGATCGCCCGCCGCAAAAACGATTGGTTAGTAGATATACAGTGGTTAGAAGGTATCCAACGATTTGGCAACGCCCGTATTAGTGTCTTTCTTTCAGCTAGATATCCTCTTGATGAATGATTACTAATCCGAGGCGGAACAGGCATGTGTTGAGGTTCTAACTGACAACAGAAGCAACTGTTGTCACAAACAGGTAGAAAGGCTTCGCCACCACTGCGATTGATCAGGCGGCGTCTTTCATCCTCATTAAGCTCACGCGAAGGTAAACAGTCTTTCCATCATTGTCAATGCGTTTTATTAAACAGCAATCAAAATAAGGAAATTCACAGGTGAACTTGAATTCACGTCATCTATTAGAGTTGAACGGGGCAAAGCAGTTATTTTGTTCCGTTCAAGATTTCTATTCTGCGAAGTCAGCGAGTGCTCCGCCAAGAACGCTCATTTGTGTTTCTAGGCACTCGCTCGTCATCAATAAATGCATAAAACCCTATGCTATTTAGCGGCTTTGTAATAGAGTGCTGCGAATGTCTTGTGTCGTATTGCAACTCTCGATGATATGGCTCTAGCCCCTAACACTCGTCTCGGACGCTACGAAATCCGCTCGAAACTGGGCGAGGGTGGAATGGGTGAGGTCTACCTCGCGGAGGATAAGCAACTGAATCGAAAGGTGGCGATTAAGTGTCTGCCACCGGGTTCAATCGCAAGCGAGCAGGCCAATAGACGCTTACTCCGGGAAGCCAGAGCCGCCGCTAACCTCGATCATCCCAACATCTGTGCCATTCATGAAGTTGGCGAAGAAGAGGGCCGCAGCTTCATTGTTATGCAGTATCTAGAAGGCGAGACGCTCGATACCAGAATGAAGCGGAAATCTCTGGACCTGCCTGAATCACTCACTATCGCTATCCAAGTAACTGACGCTTTAGCGGAAGCTCATGGGCACGGAATCATTCATCGAGACATCAAGCCCTCAAACATCATGATCACTGGGCGCGGGGCGGTGAAGGTGATGGATTTTGGCTTGGCAAAGATTACGCAAGAGGGGTTCGCTGTTGATAAGGAAGCTGAAACGCAGAGTCTACTGTCTACGCCGGGCGCAGTTATGGGGACGGTGCCATACATGTCGCCAGAGCAAGTCAGGGGCGAACAGCTGGATGCGCGCACGGACATCTTCAGCTTCGGTGTGGTGCTTTATGAAATGATTACAGGGCGACAGCCTTTTGTCGCCGAAAGCTCCGCCGGAACAATTTCGGCGATCATGACTCATGAACCGCCGCCTCTTGCGCGCTACTCAAGAGAAGCGCCAGCAGAACTGGAGCGGATTGTCAGTAAAGCTCTACGCAAAAACAAAGAGGAGCGCTATCAAACGGCCAAAGATTTGCTGATTGATCTGCGAAGTCTCAGCGACGAGCTGCAATTCGAGGCCAGGCTTGAACGCTCCACTCCGCCGGATGTAAGCAGAGATCAGACGGTTGTGATGAGCGGCGCGCAAGCAATGGTCGAAACTGACCATCAGCCAGTGGTTCGTACGTCCTCCGAAGATGAGAAATCAACTCGCGAGGGAATAAGGGGGAATATAGCCACAGCTTTAGGGGGGCCATTATTAAGCAGGATAGCGCTGGTCGTGATTATTGCTGTGTTTGCCTTGGCCGTCGCCGGATGGTTTTACTGGCGCAGCGCCAATGCGAAATGGGCTAAGGAGCAGGTTCCGCGCATCGAACAGCTCGCGCAGGCGCAAAAATATTTCGAGGCATATGATCTGGCGGCTGCGACGCAGAAGTATCTGCCGGACGAAGCGACGATCACGCGATTGATGCCTACCATCTCTGACACCCTCACGGTGACGACAGAGCCGACGGGGGCCGAGGTCTACCTCAAGCGTTTCTCCCCGGACGATTCGGGCCAGTTCCC
>JACCVS010000267.1 GCA_013698055.1 Acidobacteriota bacterium | reverse complement strand
CAGGCTAACCATGTGGACGAAAGCTCAATTCGCGTCACTGAAGGTAGTCGAAACGATCACCCCGGCAATCGAGGCAAACTGAGGTGGACGAGCAATCCCATCGGCAATAAAGAAACGGGCGGCCACTGTTAGCGACCGCCCGTTTCACTTTTGCCAGGCTTTAGTTTATGACTGGCAGGTTTGTCTGACAGATGTTAGTTTCCGCTCGATTTCATGCCGGACATGTCGCTCTTCATACCCTTCATGCTCATCATCATGTCGCGCGCCATCTGCAAGTGCATTCGGACAGTTGGCAATATCTTGGCAGCCCAGGCTTTCGCGTCCATATCCTTACCGCTCATGGACTCTTTCATGTACAGCTTCTCCATGTTCTCATGCGCTTTGACGCCCATTTCTTTAACATACATCATGTCGAACTTCGCGCCCGACAGGTTTTGCATCTTCGCCATCATCGCCATCTGCTTGGTGTCAGCCTGCATGGGCAACATGACGCCTTTCGTCGAGGCGAGCTGCTTAAGCTCATCGCCCGCCATGGTGTGATCGTCAATCATCTTTTGAGCGTACTGTTTGACAGCATCATTACTGGATTTCTGAAGGGCCATGCGCGCCATTTCAATTTCAGCCATCCCGCCCTTGGCCGCCATCATCATGAATTTCTGATCCGATGATGACATCTTCGCCATGCCGGAATTCATGCCCATATTGTCCTGCGCGGTAGCCGACGAGGCCATCCCTACTAACATCAACACTGCAACGGACACTAGCCCGAAGATTTTTGCTTTCATGTTCATTCTGGTCTCCTATCCTCACTAACGAGGTCTAAGGTTAAGAACCGGGTGAAAAACCCCGGCCCGGATAGTAAAGCTAAGATTAGGTGTCGCGCTGTTAACCTTTCGGATAACAATTTCTTCACCTCAACCAACGTTTATCTTGCGACAAATATGCTTTACGTTTCACGGAACCTGCTTAAACATAAGAATCCGACCGGCGGTTACCACTCCGGCAGAGATAGTTTTTAGGGGGTACTTAATATACGGAGACGAATGCGCTTTGGATTGGAGGGCCGAATGGCAACTAGGAAACAGCGCCAAGAAGATATTTGGCCCCTGTCGGCTTATTCGCACCGCTCTGGTTTTCGAGTGTGACGGCGAACGCCGTGGCGTTGCGTGCTTCAACAGGTATCGGCCCACGGATCATGGCACGGCCTCCCGGCCCGGTCGTGAAGACCGCGCCGGGGATGGGACGCCCTTTGACCATGTACCAGAGTTGATAGGCTTTACCGCTGGGTGGAGTGGGCAAACTCGACACCGAGAGTGTAATTATTCCGGTACGGCTGTTGTAGAGCAGTCGTGCGTGCGCCTGTGGTGCCCGGTCAGTACCCGCGAGCGCGACCACGCGCGCATCAGGCTCTGCGACAACAGGTGGCTCAGTGATAGATGGCTCGCTGACAGGGGGTTCATTAGCATCAGGTTCGGTAGATGCACGTTCGTCTGGCGGTTCACCCTGTGGCACGGTGGTGCGATTTGGAGGACGGTCAGTTTGCGGCTGTGATTCGTTGCCAGGAGTTTGCGGCTGTGATTCGTTGCCAGGATTAGTGAGATTCGCCAGTTCTGTTCGTATCTCATCATTCTGCTGCGACAATCGGCTCAGTTCAATCTGCATCTCCTCATTACGTCTTGAGAGACGCGCTACCTCCGCTTGCATTTTGCGGTTACGGTCAAGGAGCACGATCAGAGCGACGACGAGAATTGCAAAAATAATGGATGCCGCCAAAACGCCAATCCATGAAGAGGTACTCCACTTACGACGTGATGATGAGATGGGTACGACGTTTGACGTTGCCAGAGAGGTCTCATGCACCGTGCGCTCATCTCCGTCGCCATTATCTGTGGCAACAAACTCCGAAGCTCTTTTCATCTCGGGCGCTTTGATGGCTTCGAGAATATTATTTCGTAACCTTGCGGGTGCAGGGACAGGAGGAGTCAGGTAGACAAGCGTGGCCGCCGCATCCCGCAGCTCAGACAACTCCGTGCGACATTCGCCGCATATTTCGAGATGCTGCTCAAGCGTACGCAACTCGACCTTTTCGAGCGCTTCCAACGCCGCAAGCTCCAACATCTCTATGTACTCTTCGTGACTCATTCTAATAGCTTGTATCTTCCGGCACATCACGTTTGGCATAGCCGAATATCCGCGTGCGCTCATTTCCGAACAGAAAGCCTTACGTCTTTTGTCTTTTGTATAAGAGTCCTCGTAACTTCTTGAGTCCGTCGCGGATGCGCGTCTTGGCAGTCCCGAGAGGTATTCCGTCTCGCTCCGCTATCTCCTGGTGCGAAAGCCCTTCAAAGTAGGCGAGCAGTAGAACATGTTTCTGCGCTTCAGGAATTTCATCGAGAGCACAGCGTATTGCCTCATATTCCTCAGACTTAATCGCTTCATCAACCGCGTTGGGCAAATCTTGCACCATCTGGTTTGCTGATTTCGTCATCGTGCTTTCACGTGAGCTTAATGATCGCAAGCGATCAAGGGCACGACTACGCGCTATCGTCACCATCCACGTAAAGACGCGGCCTCGCGTCTCATCGTAACGAGCAGCGTGTTGCCAGACCTGAACGAAGACCTCTTGCAATACATCTTCCGCTTCGGCCTTGCTATTTAGTATACGTATCAGGAAGCCTAACAGGGTGGAATTATAGCGATCAAACAATGAGGCGAATGCTTCTTGGTCGCCCCGCGCGATTGCGTGGACGAGTTCCAAGTCAGCGATTTGTGCTTGCTCGTGGTTAAAGCCCAAAACTTTGCCTCATTCAAAATGGAAGTTGTTTGGTTGCGCGTTTTTAACTATCTGCTTATTGTCATGAATGTTCAAGGATAAGATTAATAGATAGCATTACCATAAGAGGGGCGTATTGTTTAAGCGTTGACTCTGATGCTTTCAATTATCCGCCAGATAGCTTGTCCGGGCAACAAGATCAACTGAGAGCGGGCGATGATGCTCAAAAAACCGGTTCCGCCTCGCTGCTCGTAGTATGCATAAGATACTTAACAAATAAAGAAGATTAATGAAACTAAAAGCTGTCATTCTCAACTGCACGCTGAAGAAAAGCCCCGAAGTGTCCAATACCGGAGCTTTAATTGATAAAGTCGTGGCTTTGATGAAGCCGCTCGATGTTAAGTCAGAGATAATCCGGCTAGTTGATTATCACATCCCGACGGGCGTGACTTCCAAACAGGGGAAAGATGATGAATGGCCGAAGATTTTGAGGAAGATCAAGCGCGCTGACATTTTCATCATCGCTACACCAATCTGGTTCGGCGTGCGCGGTTCCATCGCGCAAATGGTCATGGAGCGATTAGATGGGACTTATGAGGAAGCAGACTCGAAGACGGGACAGTTCCCGCTCTATGGAAAGGTGGCTGGCGTCATCGTGACGGGTAACGAGGACGGCGCGCATCATGCCGCGGCCAC
>JACCVS010000243.1 GCA_013698055.1 Acidobacteriota bacterium | reverse complement strand
GTGAGTTGGTCAAGACCGGCCTGAAGCACGTTGCGCGCGCGCGAGCCTCTGAGCGTCGAGGCAATCATTCCCTTGCCGAAACGCCCCTGCATCCGCGCCACGCACGCGAGGATTTTACGAACAAGCAAGCTCTCTTCATCGGTCAGGACGCGCGCCTGTGTGATATTGATTTCGCGCGCTTCCGAAATCGCTGCGGCTTCTGCTTCCTCGCCCGCCCGCCTGAAACGCGAGCGTTCTTCTAATTCCATTTCCAGATCAAGAGCGACGGGCACATGCTCTCTAATGAAATCATCAACTGCGTTTCGCTCGTCAAGCGGTGCGGCGAGTTTTGAGCTATGAGCGGTTGGGGACTTTTTGAGCGTCGTGCAGTTGCCGCATGTGCCGCAGTTGGGAGAGTGATGCGGGTCGCCGAAATAATCGAGAATGAAGGCTCGATAGCAATTCTCCGTGTAGCAGAAGCTAATCATCTCGCGGAGCTTGCGTTGTTCGAGCGCGGCGCGGCGCGCGACTTCATGCGGGCGAATACGGAGACTGGTCGCGGGACGCTCGTCCAGCATCAGGACGCCGCGCGTGCGCCGCGCAGGATTATAAGAGACGATGCCTGACGCACTCAGTTGTGAAAGCGCGCGGCGAGTGGCCGTTAACTCCATTCCGATGTTCTCGGAAAACTCTGTCAAATCAAGCTCAATGTCCGCGCGCTCGTTAAGGTCATAGCCGCCGAGCAGTCCGAATAGCACTTGCTTCGTCTTCGTCTCGCGCGCCCCGGCGTTCTCACGTGCTTCGTGCGGCTTCAACAGCAAGCGCAGTGCGGCGCGGTTCTCGCTTGATGAGCCACGTTCGATATGCCCGGCTTTTTCGAGGATGATGAGCGCGGACTGGACGGACATCTCATTGCGGATTCCGGCGCGTGTCGCAATCTCGCTGACGGAAAGCTCTATCCGCTTCTGATTGGTGGCGACGAGGGCTTGATAGACGCGCGCCACGGTTTCGGGCGGAGGAAAGGAGCCTTCGATGAAGTAGTCCTGCGTGCGCTTGTCGGCGTAGTTGAAGAGCAGCACGCAGGTTGAAGGCAGCCCGTCGCGCCCGGCGCGTCCGATCTCCTGATAGAAAGCCTCAATCGAGCCGGGCAGGTGATGATGGACGACAAAGCGTATGTCAGCCTTATCAATGCCCATCCCGAAGGCGTTGGTGGCGACGATCATCTGCACGCGGCCTGACATGAAGTTGTCCTGCGCCTGTGACCTCGCAACCTCGTCCATTCCGGCATGATAGCCGATGACGTTCAACCCCGCGCCCTGAAGTCTTCCCGTCACCTGTTCCACCGCCTTGCGGGTCGAGGTGTAGATGATGCCTGAGCCGCCGCTTGAAGCGAGCGCCTTGATGTGCGTGATCTTCTCGCGCTCTTTCTGTGTTTGGACGACCGCGATGGAAAGGTTAGGGCGGTCAAAGCCGCTGACGAAAGCACGTGGCTCTTTCAGTTGAAGCTGCTCGATGATGTCGGAGCGGACGTAAGGCGTGGCGGTCGCTGTCAACGCAGCGATCTGCGGGCGTCCGATATCTTCGATAGACTGGCGCAGGCGCAGGTAGTCTGGGCGAAAATCGTGTCCCCATTGCGAGATGCAGTGCGCTTCGTCAATGGCGAAAAGCGAGATTTCCATTGAGCGCAGAGTTTCGACGAAGTGCGCGCTGCGAAAGCGTTCGGGCGCGACGTAGATGAGCTTGTAAAGCCCGCGCCGCACGCCCTGGATGCGCGCCTTCTGCTCTTCAAAAGTAATCGAGCTATTGATAAAGGTCGCCGGGAGATTGCGCGCGGCGAGCGCATCCACCTGATCTTTCATCAGCGCGATAAGCGGCGAGACAACGATGGTTGCGCCCGGTTTCATCAGCGCGGGCAGTTGATAGCAGAGCGATTTCCCGCCGCCGGTCGGCATCACGACCACCGTGTCGCGGCCTTCGAGGATAGCCGTGATGACCTCGCGCTGGCCTTCGCGGAAATCCTCAAAGCCGAAATGTTTGTGGAGCGCTTCAAGCGCCTCTTCGATGTTGCCCATCTTGAAACAGTGATAAGTGACAAGTGACGAGTGACAAGTTAGACGTAGATTTTAACTCGTCACCCGTCACTTGTCACTTGCCGCTGCTTTTCCGTAATCTGATGAGCGTATGGAGAAACGTGAATGGAAGTCGCGCACCAAACGCGATTTGATGATCGAGGTCTGGGAATACCTTGATTGCGAATCGGTGGGCGCTGACGAGTTGGAAACAATTGAATCAATTGTGCGCGAGCGGTTCGGAGAAGGCGCAGTGGAGAGTCCGGCGATTGTCGCGCGCCTGCTGGCGGACGAAGGCGCGGAATTGCGCCACGCCGAAGTGTTGGAACTCGACGCGCGCCATCGCAGCACAGACCCTTACGAAGCAATGTTTCGCAACGTCCTGAAGTTTTCCACCTTCGCGCAGGCGGCGGCTTCAATTAAAAATCTGCATAACCTGCGGCGTGAGTTCGACCGGAAAAAAGATCAGGCAGGATTGCGGCGCGTGAACGAAACTGTTTTGAAGGGCAAGCAGCGAGCAGAGATGATCGCTCGCAACCCCAAAGTGGATGAAAAGAAGCGCGCCGAGAAGGCCGAGATCGCCGAATGGTTCGCGGTCTGGCTGAGACAGCCGGACATATTTCAAGACTGGCTCGAACTGCGCCAACGCTCAAAGGATTTCCAAAAGAAGTTTGGCGAGCAGTAATAGAGCAAACGAAGAAGCATCAACAAAACCATGATAAATGTGGTAGTGGAACAGTTCAGAGTTCAACCTTCAGGTTGCTGATGCTAAAGAGCAAGCTAAAGCTCGAACTCTGAACTGGTTTCTTCCAACTGACCAACTACCATAAATTTAGGGACAGCGCCTGTCTCTGCCCGTGCGAAACTCTTGACATTCAACATCGCTTGATCACGTGGCTTGAGCGGGCAGAGGATTCCTCATTGCCCCTGCAAAACTGCCATCAGGGAAAGCAATCCCACCTTAAAGAACCACGCAACCCGGCTTCGGTAACGTGTAACCGGACTTTGGGAGACCGCAACTTTGCTTTAGTTGCGAGCAACTACGCCTTAGTTACGGGTAACTTTGTCCCGGTAACGCATGACTTTGCCTTAGTAACGCGCAACTTTGCTTCGGTAACAGGCAACCGGGCTTTGGGAGCGCGTTACCGGACTTGAAATTTGCGTTACGGGGCGCGAAAATCACATTACGGAGCGCGGAAACCTCGTTTGTAAACTAGAGTTTAGCGATTTTCCTCAGCAAAATCGTGTTTTCCGGTCGTTTGCTCTAGCCGACGTGGTTCAGGCAGGCGATTAATCACAATCTCTCGCGCAAGCCGTAATCTCAAGCAGCATTCTCGTGCCTCACCAGCACGGCCAACCTAACCATTAACCGTGCGCCCTGCGCACAGAAAGAGGAATCCTTACCATGCCTACAGGCCCAAAAGACAACGAACTCAAGATGCAACGGATGATCAATGCGTGGGAGACGCTTGCTCCCGACAAATCCTTCGGCGGAATGACGCTGGCGCAGTTTAAGGCGGCGGCGCAACCCGCGCTGGACGCTCGCCAGCAAATAGACGATCTCGAAGACAAACTCAAACAGGCCATGACTGACCGCGACAACGCGGACAGCGTCGTGACAGCAAAATCGCAATTCATCATCAACGGCGTGCTGGCCGACTCGACCGAAGGAGACAACAGCGCGCTCTACGAAGCGTTTGGCTACACGCGCAAGAGCGAACGCAAGAGCGGCCTGACGCGCAAACGCAATCAGCCGCCTTCGCAGTAACACCTTCAACAACGATGTGTTTGCCCGTTGAGCTTCACGCATGACGGGCAAACGCGTCGTCTTCTCTTTTCGTTGAATGATAGCTGGCTGCGGATGAGTATTGAGTTTTGCTGTGATAGCGGTAAAAGTCGCCTCTCAGACTGATTAGGCGGCTGTCTGTCTGGAATAAAAACAAATACGGCTAAACGGGCGTCTTTACTGGCGGCTGTTGGTACGTCTAATATGCGTTGGATTGCTTCTCTTTGGAGCGCGCAGAATTAAAGCAGTTGAAGCGATATGAAGATTGCGATTGTTGGTGCTGGCGGATTCGTTGGGAAAGAATTTATCCGGCATCTTTCCAATAACCATTATGTCTTGCCGCTCACCCATAGCGACCTTGATATTACAAATGTCCAAGAGGTCAGGCGGATAATTTTCAATCAGCGTCCCGCCTTAATCATCAACTGCGCCGTGTTGGGAGTAGATGCCTGTGAACTTAATCCGTCGTTAGCTTGGTCTGTCAATGTTTCAGGCGCGGAAAATCTTGCTGGAGCGGCTGCCGCTATTGACGCAGAATTTCTGCATCTCAGCACCAACTATGTTTTCGACGGAAATCGAGAGCGCGGTTCATTCTATACGCTCGCGGATACTCCGACACCAATCAATGTTTATGGGCGAACGAAACTTGCGGGCGAGCAGGCGGTGCGCGTCGTCTCACCAAAATGCTTTATCATCCGCACGTCATGGGTTTTCGGTGTCGGGAAAGAGAATTTTTTCAGCACAGCCCTTCGCTCTTTGAATGCAGCGAAGAAGATTTGCGCCATCACGGATGTCTGGGCAAGCGCAACTTATGTACGGGATTTGGTGGCAAGGGCTATTGAAATTCTCTTCCACCACCATTACTCCACATACCATGTTGTGAACAATGGTCTTTGCTCATATTACGATTTCGCGTTGGAAGCAGCATGTATGTTCAAAATGTCGAATGAAGAGTTGGAGCAGTTAATCGAGCCGGTGAAGTTATTTGAGTTCCGACATAATGCAGCGCGTCCGCGCTACACGCCTATGCGCTGTACAGTTTCAGAAGAGATTGGACTTGCCCCGTTGCGGGATTGGCGCACAGCATTAGCAGAATGTATTCATGATAATGGTTGCTTGAATCAATAGCGGAAGTGATGCTTTTAATTAAGGCGCAATCCAACAAG
>JACCVS010000226.1 GCA_013698055.1 Acidobacteriota bacterium | reverse complement strand
CGAACAATCTCGCCATTGGCGAGTTGACGGCGGTCAAAGCTACGCTCGACGCCAATAGAGGAAGAGGCGGCGCGAACACCGACCTGATTAATCTGGCGACACGCACGCCGAACGCACTGATGGGATTCAGCGCCAACGTGCCCGCGTCTTTAAGCAAGGACGTGAGCGTTGGCAACGACGAGATCAGCAAGCTCATCGGTTCGATCCGGCAGGCTTACGGCGCAGTTGGCACGACTGCTAAGGGTTTCGATTTGACGGCGATAGCGCGCACGGAAAACGCGGGACAGGCTGTGAGCTTGAGCGAAACGCTCAACGCATTGAAGCAGTTCGGCGGCGTGCTCGTGCCACAGCTTCCCGCAGAAACAAGAGGATTGGCGCAGAGCGCGCTCGACACTCTGAAGATCGGCGCGCAGGGCAATGAGACTTCAATCAAATTCGAGCTTCAACAAGCGGACATCACGATGCTCATGCGCGTGCTGCAACCTAAACAGGCCGAGGCGCGCTAAACGCAAGGCTGAGGGATGAAGAAAGGACAGTGTCCTTCACCCCTCAGCCCCTATCATTACATTTCCGAAAGGCATTAATCATGAACAGGAAATTCTACTTTTCGTTTCTCGCATTCGCACTAACGCTCTTGGCGACGGTCGCGTTCGTCATCGGCAACAACAATGGAACGAGAGCGGCTTCGGCCAATGCGGCGCTGGCGGCGCTCCCGGCGTCGGATTTCGTTATCAGCATTGACGTTCAGCGCGGTCTTAATGAAACGCTCCCCGGTTTTCTGGCCGCTAATCCAGCTTTGCTGGCGAAGATGAACGCCGAGCTTGAGAAGTTTGAAAAAGAGACCGGGATCAATCCTCGCGCCTTTGAGAGCATCGCCATCGGCGGTCGCCTCGCTCCCGGAAAGCCACACGACTCGCGCACAATCGTCATCGCGCGCGGCAGCTTTAATTCCGACACGCTGCTGGAAAACGCATTCGCGGCGGTGAAGGCGAAAGGCAAGGAGTTTCAAAAAGAGGAACAGGTTTACGAAGGCAAGCGAATCATTCTCATCAGCCCGACCAGAAATATGAAGGTCGAAGTTGAGACGGGTGATAAAACTACCGCAGCCACGCTGAGCGCAGAGCCTAGAAGAGACAAGATGGCCATCGCTGTGCTTGATTCCAACATGCTGGCCATCGGCGAACTCGAAGGCGTGCGCGCAGCCGTTGACGCCAGTCTGGGACGCAACCGTGTTGACGACGAGCTTGTCCGTCTGGCGACGCAAACGCCCACTGCCGTCGTCGGATTCAGCGGAAAGATTCCACAGAGCTTCGCGGAAAAGGCTTCTTCCAAAAGTTCAATCGAGAAATACTTTTCCTCCATCCGCCAGTTCTATGGCTCGTTCGGCGTCAGCGGTACGGACGCGGAAACTCTTGTCGCCGTCCGCACGCAGACGGCAGAGCAGGCGGGCGAAATCGGGCAGGCGCTCAACACGCTCAAAACACTTGGTGGGTTCGGGTTCACCCGCTCTGGCGGCGATTCTGCCAAGAATAATTCCATCGCGGATGTGCTCAAGGGCTTGAGCATCACGACGCAGGGCAACGAGGTTCAGATCAACGTGAGGATTCCACAAGCGAGCCTCGCTCCACTAATGCGTACCATTCGATGATCGAAGAGCAGGCGCATTGTTCAGCCAGCTTCGGCGCGGGCTACGTCGAGCAGCGCATCTGATGGTGATGCAAAAGGAAGGCGGAAGCCGGTTTAATAAACCGGCTTCCGCCTTCCTTTTGCCTTTATTACTTTTACTTTTATCTTACTTCGCCGGTATCTGAATAGGCAGGCTCCTGGTTTGGGGCTGTGGAGCTTGCGGGGGCGCGATGGTCGGCTCGTCGCCCTGGAGCTTGGCGATCACATCATCGTAAATCTTGATTCGACCTTCGTTTTCCATGCGCGACATGGCAGCTTGAACATAATCCTCAAAGATTTGGCCACGACGTTCCTGAACCGCGCTCTGGATCATGCTATCGCGCTGCTTGGCAAACTCCGCGAGGTCTGCTTCTGTCCGCTTGGTCGCGCCAATGACTACCACATCGTTCCCGATCTTGACGGGCGTCTTCGTCACTTCGCCCTCTTTCAAAGCGTAGATCGCGGCTTCGGATGCCGGGCTTGACTCCAATTCTCCAAGCTGCATGGCGACTCTGAAGTCTTTTTGAGTCTTAGCTTCAAGTCCCAGTTTCGCGGCGGCGGCCTGAAGGTCGCCCGCGCCGCTCACGCCGCTTGCCAGATTGCGCGCCGTCTCTTCCAACTGAGATTTCGCGCGCTCGTTGCGAAAAGCCGTCGTGATTTTCTCTTTAACTTCCTCGAAATCGGAGATTCGATTCGGCTCTCTTTTCTCGACTAGCATTGGAATGGCAAAGCCGTTCTTGATGGGCGTGCGCTCGCCTATGTCCTGCGGGTTTTCGAGCGGTGCAATCCCCTGCTCAAACTGCTGTGAGCTTCCGATATTCGGCACGTCGTCGCCGGGAACAATAAACGGCGTCTCCCGAACCATCTCAGCCGGACTCATGTTGGCTTCCGCAGCTAATTCCTGCGCTACCTTCTGAAAATCCTTCGTTTCCTTGAGCCGTGCGGCGGCGCGTTGCGCCAGTGCGGCGGCAATAGCGTAAGCCTCCGTGTTGCGAAGCGAGACGAGCAGTTCCTGTTTGGCTTCCTCAAAGGTTTTGGGCACCGTTTCTCCGCGACGAAAGATGTAGTAAGCGTTGCCAAACTTGATGGGGCCTGAGATTCCTCCCACCTCCGTCTCAAACGTGCGTTGCAGTGGGTCGTCAGGTTTGTTCGGGTTCTTCTTAACGTTGCCAGCGATCCAGCCTCCGTCTTTGGCCGTCACCGGGTCTTCGGAATTCCCTTTGACCAGCTCAGTGAACTCCGCTTCGGTCGCCGTCCCCGTTGTGCCGCGAGCCTTTTGCGACAGATCGTCGGCTTTGCCTTTAACGATTTCCTCCAGTTTCGGGTCTGCGATTTTCAGGACGATCTGCTGGACACGATGGCCGCCCTGCTTCTGCTCCGGCGTAAACTCATCATACCGGGCGCGCAACTTCGCCTCCGGTATCTGAATCTTCTCACCCATTTTGGCCTGATCTATGAAAAGGTAGCGAATCTTTTTCTGGGGTAAGGTGATGCGGTATTCCGCCTTGTGCTGCTCGTAATATTCGCGCTGCTCCTGATCTGACGGATTGATTCTGGCCGCCAGTTTGTCTGCCGCGATGGGCACGTAGACTAAATCGAACGTCGTGGTCGTGCGCTGGTATTCGCGCTGGACTTCCTCTTCAGAGACATTGACCCCGGCAGTGACAAAAGCGCGCAGCTTTTCAATGGCGATTGAATCGCGAACCTGCTGTTCGTAGCGCCCTACGTCGCCGACCCTCTGCTTATACTTCTCCACGTCAACTTTGCCCGAAGAGTCTTTATTCAACTCGCGGATTTTCGCTGCGAGTTCTTCGTCGGAAGCCGTTAACCCCAGCCGCTCGGCTTCCTGAATGATGACGCGCTGGCGAACCAGTTGATTAAGGAGCATTTTGCCGATCTGCGGACTCAACATCGAAGCGTCGCCGCCCTGTGCCGTGATGCTGCCGATGAGGTCGCCGAGGGTGATTTCGTCGCCGCCCACGTTCGCCACGACTTCCGTGTTGGTGGCCGAAGGCGCGGCGCTGTTACGGCTGGGCGCATAAAAAACAACAAGGCTGATTGCCATCAGGATGGCGAACCCGACGACGATCAGGCTCCGCGTGCGTTCCATCCTGCCTAAAAATTTGAGCATTATGTATAACCTTCCGAAGAGAAATAATCAGGTAGTCAGCAACCAGTTTTCAGTTTCCAGTTTTAGCTGATTGCTGATTACTGGCTACTGATTACCGGCTTGAAACGGCGGATTGTAACGGAGAGACAGGCGGCCTCGCAACCGCGCGTGAAGCCTGTGATAGCTTTCGACGCTCTTTTTATCTTCAAAGTAATGGCTTCCGCGTGGGCATCCGCGGATGCGCCGGTTGATTGCGCGCTTGTGCGGATGCTATTTTAATTGAAACATTATGGACATGGCAGCACATTCAGTCTGGTTGTGGGTGGGGTTTGGCGCATTGATTCTGACAATGCTGAGCCTCGACCTGGGGCTTTTCAACCGCAAGTCGCACACGGTCACTTACAAAGAGTCCGCCATCTGGAGTTCCGTCTGGGTTTCGCTGGCGCTGCTCTTTGCCGGAGTTGTCTTCTGGCATCTGGGCCAAAAAAAGGGGGTGGAGTTTCTCACGGGCTACCTGATCGAGTTGTCGCTCTCGGTAGATAATCTGTTCGTCTTCCTGCTCGTCTTTTCTTACTTCAAAGTCCCGTCCAAGTTTCAGCACCGCGTGCTCTTCTGGGGCGTGATGGGCGCGCTCGTCATGCGAATTGTGATGATCTTCATCGGGGCGCAGTTAATCGAGCGCTTTCACTGGCTGATCTTTGTCTTCGGCGCTTTCCTCGTCTATACCGGAGTGAAGATGTTCAGCAGCGAGGAAACGGAAGTCAACCCGGAAGATACTCCTATTGTCCGCCTCGCCACCAAGTTCATCCCGATCACGCGCCACTATGAAGAGGATAAATTTTTCACTATCGAGAATGGGCGGCGCGTGGGCACGCTGCTGTTTCTCGTGCTGATCATAGTTGAAGTAACCGATTTGGTTTTCGCTGTGGATTCGATTCCGGCCATCTTCGGCATCTTCCGCACGCCGCAGGAAGTTGATCCTTTCATCGTTTACACCTCGAACGTCTTCGCCATCATGGGGCTGCGCTCGCTTTACTTTCTGCTGGCCGGAGTGGTTGAGAAATTCCATTACCTCAAGCTCGGACTGGCACTTGTCCTGACTTTCATCGGCGTCAAGATGCTGATGCCCTTAATCTCAAAGGGCGTGGCCTACGCGCTCGATGCGGTGGGCGCGAGCACGCTCGCCGAGCAGGCGCGGCACATTGACCACATCCCCATCGGCATCGCGCTCGGGTTTGTGGCGACGGTGCTGGCCGGGTCGGTCGTCGCTTCGCTCATCTGGCCCAAGCAGGCCGAAAGAGATATTGACGTTGACCTGCCGCCAGGTTTCAATCCGCCTTTCGAGAATGTCGAGAACGATGATCCGGCGGTTGTAGCGGTTGTATCGGAAACCGCCGAGCGGCGCTAGATAATTTCCAGTTCTAGATAAAATCTCAGGCGGTGTGTACTCGCAACAATGAACGTTGACCTCGAACAAAGGTTAATCAATCCACCATCCGGCAGCGCACTTGAGTCCGCGCGTGACTTCGGAATTGATCTTTCACTGCTCGCCGGGCGGCTTCGATTATCGCCGGAAGATCGCCTGCGCGACCTCCAACGAGTAATGCGCGCTCTGGAACAAATCCGCGCCGCTGCGAGACCCTCAACGTGATTGATCTCGAAAGGACGATACAGTTGCTGGGTAACAGCGGAGTAGGGTTCGTGATCGTTGGTGGTATTGCGGGCAGTGTTCACGGCTCAACTCATGCAACTTTCGACTTAGATATATGTTATGCGCGCGACAACGATAACCTGTCGCGTCTGGCAGAGTCGCTCTCGCCATTTCATCCACAGTTACGAGGCGCGCCTGCCGGATTGCCCTTCATCTGGGATGTTGAGACGCTTCATCGAGGACTGAACTTCACGTTGCTGACGGATTTGGGTGATCTTGACCTTTTGGGTGAAATATCCGGTGTCGGTTTTTATGAGCAGGTGCGCCTGGCATCTGTAATAGTGCCTCTCTTCGGCATCGAATGTGCCGTCATATCGCTTGATGGCTTGATTGCTGCCAAACGCGCTGCCGGGCGAGCAAAGGATAAACTTATCCTTCCGGAGTTGGAAGCCTTGCGCGAGATTATGCGCGAAGAGTAAAGACTAATCATCGAACGCGAAGCATATTTCAGCTTGAACTTTCGCGTTTTGAAATTTTTCCTTTTGCTTTGAATATCAGGTTTATGCTAACTTTCTCTATGGTCGCGGAAGTCTCGCTGCGATAATCGAGTTTCACCCCATTAGAGAGCGCGGAAGAGAACTTATCCCGGCCAGCCTCATCGCTTGTAAAGCACTTCAGCCCCGCAGAAGTTTCGGTTTACTTCCCTATTATGGCCACCAAGAACGGTCGCTTCGACATGGACTGGTGGGTCGTCCAGAAGCGGCTCAT
>JACCVS010000218.1 GCA_013698055.1 Acidobacteriota bacterium | reverse complement strand
TCACAGCTTGAGTGCAAAACCAAATTATTTGTCAGAGATAATAACCTGCTGTGGCGTCGGTTGAAGCTGATACAGTTCACTCCTGCTGAATCCGGCATGACTGAACATCTCTTCAAACTCCCTGAAGGTGTAAGCATCTCCCTTTGGCGTTGAGCCAAGCATCACCAGGCTAAACATGGCCGTGGGCGGCGGCGTAACCCGATCTTCGTTCGGCACGAATTCTACAGTCACAGCTCTCCCATTCTCCGAAAGCGCTGCGTGAACTTTCTTCAGGAGATTTTCGCAAGTTTCCACATCGAAGTGGTGAAGAAAATTAGTCAGCAGGATGAGGTCGTAATTGCGACCAAAATCAACTTCAAAGGCGCTACCGGCAATTGTGCTATAGCGGTCGCTCACTCCTGCCTTCTGCGCATTCTCTTTCGCCACCTCAAGAACATTAGGCCAATCGACTGCAATGATCTCCGCCTGCGGGTTCTGCTGGGCCAGGGTAATGCCATACATCCCGTGACCGGCGGCTATGTCAAGCACTTTTAATTTGCTTCCGGCTTTCATCTCTATTTGCTTCGCCATCAACTGCGCGGGCATCATCATCATCGGCGCCATGGAACGCGCAAAATCTACCCAGACCGGATGCTCCGGGGCGATGGTTCCTTCTTCCGATAACACTGTTCCCCCCTCACGAACGGCCTCCGCCAGATTATCGAAGCCTTTTGTGAGCATTGGTGAAAGAAGAAACTCTATGGCGCCGCCCATGTAAGCGGGAGAATTTCTGTCGAGAAATACAGCAGAATCTGTCGTCAGACGATAGCTGCCTTTCTCCTTTATTAGAAACCCGACGATGCACAGGTAATCACAAAGAACTCGCATCCCGCGTTCACTGGTCTTGCATCTCTCAGACAATAACTGAGCAGTTAGATTGCCTTCAGCAACAGCAGTGAAGACTTCAAGCTCAATAGCTGCTTTGATTGCTGAAGAGCGTTGATAGGCGTTGACTGTCTCGAAGAAAAGAACTGGTGAAGGGCCAAGCTGTTCAGTTGACATATATATTTCCTCAGAATAGATGAGCTCCAAATGCTAGAGCCTTGGAAGCTCTGAAATAATTTTCGCAAAACTTCCCTAACTATTGCCGCCCCGGATATGCATCAGTAACAACACGCGGTCAGCCGCCTCACGCCCTGCTTCCTTCATCTGCGATTCTCCATTCCTGCCTGTTGGGAATCGTTGGCTGGGCAAAATTTAGAAACAACAAACCGTAAATCAACGGTAAGGAGCATGCGTGTTTCATAGCATGAGATAAGGCCGCCCAAAATTATAAATCCATTACTTCATGTGAATCAGCAATCAACAACGCCAGTTCTCTTCTTTCCTCCTCAGTCATAGCGTTAAAGATAATTCCATATCCGTGCGGTGCATCTTGTTGGCGCGCTACTGATCCCCAAAAATGCAACGTCTCTCCGCCTTGCAGTGGTAATGAAAATGAAAGAGGCGTTCCTAGTTCCAAGCCCTGATCTAGTTTCACAAAGCAGCCGCTCAGACTGATGTTAGTTATCGTCATGGCATAGCGAACTGAGTGTTTTAGGTCAGTTGGGGAGACAGGAATCTCAACGTATGCACGTATCTTTCGCACTATCATGATGAAGTGTTCTCTTCCGGCAGTTAGTCCATTGTACGATGGCGTCAGACAATGGACTAACCATACTGAAGGGCGTTAAAAGCGTTTTCAGCAAACGGTATGAGCCATAGTTATCGCACTCGACTCAGGTGCGCCTCTCAGCCTGTTCACTCTCCAATGCCCGCTCGGCTTCTTTAACACTAAACGCCTCAGCCGGTGTGTGCGTAACCATGTAAACTGCTGATGCCAGGGCAGCACCGACCAGAGGGGCAACAATAAATAACCACAGCTGGCTTAATGCCCATCCGCCCACAAAGATAGCCGGCCCGATACTGCGCGCCGGGTTAACCGATGTGTTGGTCACAGGAATACCTACCAGATGTATCAGAGTGAGCACCAGCCCGATGGCAATCCCTGCAAAGCCGACAGGCGCTTTGATGTCAGTGGCTCCCAGCACGGTAAACACCAGAAAGAAGGTCAGCACTATTTCGACCAGAAAGGCGGAGAGCAGATTGTAATGACCCGGTGAGTGCTCTCCAAAACCATTGGCGGCGAAACCTGACACAGACGGATCATAACCGCCTGGCGCTCCTTTGACGATGAGCAATAGAAGAGCAGCAGCCAGAATCGCACCCAGAATCTGTGCCACTATATAGCCGGCGGCATACTTGGCATCCATCTTCTTGCTAATGAGTATTCCGACAGTCACGGCAGGATTGATATGGCAGCCCGAGATAGGGCCGATGGCATAAACCATAGCGAGCAGAGAGAGGCCGAATGCCAGAGAGACGCCTAGAAAGCCAATCTTATCTCCCGCCAAAACAGCGCTTCCGCAACTAGCGAAAACCAGGACGAAGGTACCCACGAGTTCAGCTACATACCTCTTCATATCTTTGTCTCCTTTACATGCCTTTTCCTCTAAAGTGAATGGATTCTGAAAAGAACTATTCTCTAAACACACCCAGGAGAGGTGCGTGGACGTAGGCTTCCGAGAACTCTTTTCCTAGAGCGAAGTCCCTTTTAATCGTCGCCGCAGGGTCGAAGAACCAACTACCCATTACTTGCCCGGCATCATCCCTGTCGAACCAGGCCCATGGGGGCCGCGCCATATTCGGCGCACCAACTTTACCAAGGAAAGCCGAGCCGAGTGTTCCGAGATTTGATTGCCGGCTTGAAACCTTCCCCGATTTACCAACCGTAGTGATGCTTACCATCCCGTATTTGTGGGATGCTCCGTATGTTTCGTTGACGCCTTTCCGCGCCCGCGGCCAAATAGTGGTAATCATCGGTAGTAGTTCATAGCTAACCACCCCTTGGTGACCACTGTCGGGGTCATCGGCTCGGCCGCTGTATCTATAAATCAAGATGCCGCGGCGCGGTGACTGTTTCTGGCCCTCCGAATAGACCATGATCCCGTGACCTTTAGGTTCCACGTAGAGTTGGGGGTGCCCCCCGTCAACCTCGAATGATTCGATCCGGGGTCTGATCGCAGGCTCACGGAGGGGCCCGGTCGCGTATTTCAGGAAGCGGTTGTGCGCCAAGGTTTCAACGTAGACGACCTCTGCGCGCTCAAGATTATTGGCACTACCCGTTGCTTTGGCTGCGACGACGAGACAGCCTTCCAGATCATTCTCGTGAGCGAGAACTACCTCCTCAGCCAAACCCGTCGGGTCGTAGCGACCGCCGCGCTTGATGCCTTCGCGGATGATCTCGCTCAGAAGCGCGCCACTCTCTCCGCCCTTGTAGTCCTGCGGGTGAAAGACGGCGTAATGGACAAAGTAATGAGTCTGCGTTTCATTGACCGCGTAGTAGACGTACGCCTTGAGGGGCAGGCGCTGATTCTGCGAATTAGCCCAGTTGTTATCACCGCGCCAGTCACCATCGAAGTCGAAGTTTGTTATGTAATCGTTACGCGCTTTGTCACCGAGCCCCTGGTAAAAGATTGGTGCGAAACGTGCCGCGATTTCGCGATCCCTTGATGGATTAATATCAGGCACGCGGTGCCCGGCTTTGTCGGAATTTTTAATTTGTATAACTGAGGGCGCTACGGAAAGGTTAAGAAAGTTGAGGCCTGCCAGAAAAGCCAGACATATTGGTGCCAATACTCTGAATGAGGTAATCAAATAAACGTCCCGCCAAGATTAAGATGGTAAAGCGTAATATATTTCGACCAAGATTATAAACAACGGTAGTTGTAGCATGATCGTGGACACCAATCCATTTATGTTTCCTCATACTCGAGGAAGTTGACAGCATTCTGATCTAGATTCTCTCTGCCGTGATCGTAGCGCATGACGGTCTTCGGATCCTTGTGTTTGCTCATCATTTGCACCTGCCTGTAGGTGAGTCCCGAGTCGAGCGCCCTGGTGATCGCCGTCCTCCTCAAGTCGTGTGGCGAGACGTCGCCCACTCCAGTGAAACCTCCCCACTTGGCCACGATCTTCTGCACCATCCTTGTCGATAAGGCTTTATCAAAAACTAATGTTCGGTAGTTCAAGTGTGGCTGGAAGAGAAAGGCATCCA
>JACCVS010000205.1 GCA_013698055.1 Acidobacteriota bacterium | reverse complement strand
AGTTCATCGTGATTGACAACGGCAGCACGGATCGCACGGGAGAGCTAATCAAAGCCATCTGCGCGCGGGACTCTCGCTGGAAATACCTGCGCTTCAGCCGCAACTTCACCGTCGAGATGTCCATCACCGCTGGCTATCATTACGCAGCGGGCGAAGCCATCGTCGTTCTCTATTCCGATTTGCAAGACCCGCCGGATGTGATCCCGAAACTGATAGAGAAATGGCTGGAAGGTTATGATGTTGTTTACGGAGTGCGAACCGTGCGACCGGGTGATGCGGCATGGAGAAACAAAGCCGTCAAGATTGCCTACCGTTTGATTGGCTGGTTCTCGGATGTGCCGATTCCGAATGACGCGGGCGACTTCCGCTTGATTACGCGGCAGGTGCGGGATGCGCTGGAAAGCTGCCCGGAGCAGAATCGTTACATGCGAGGGCTGATCGCTTGGCTTGGCTTTCGGCAGATCGGCGTCCCTTATGAGCGCCAGCCGCGAAATGCGGGCGAGAGCAAAGCGCCGTTTTCGGATTTACTGTTTTTCGTCTTCAATGCCATCACCAGTTTCTCTTTGAGACCGCTCAGATTGTTTACGCTGATGGGCACGATTATCCTGGCGCTCTCAGTCATCGCAGCGTTCGTCTACACGCTGCTCTGGCTGACGGGGTCGCCGCCGCCGGGCGTTACCACGATCATCGTCCTGTTGTTGGCTGCCATCGGGCTGAACAGTATCGGCATCGGAATCCTCGGCGAATATGTCGGGCGCACCTACATCGAAGCCAAGCAGCGACCTCTTTATGTCGTGCAGGAAACCGTCAACATTTCCCAACTCCCGGTCTCGCCTGCCGCTATCGAAAGACAAGCGCCTCAAATGAGCCGGAGTGAGCCGAAGACCGGTGAAACTGATTGACCCCGTGATGGTCGAAGACGAGAAAGGCCAGCTTCAATTGAAGCTGGCCTTCATTTTTGCTTTGAAGCGAGTAATGCTTCGAGGCGCTTAGAACCTGTTGCGGTATTCGAGAGAGTTGACGAAACCGTTAATCATCACGCGGTAATCTCCGCCGTTCTGGTTCATCGTCTCAATCCAGTTCTTATAAGAGATGTCGGCGTCACGATGCAGGTATCCATGATACTGCATGATGACGAACGCTTCGTTGTAATACTTCTGGTAAACCTCGCCGCTCTCGGAAACCGTCCGCAAAACCTGTGCGCGAGACTTTCTTCCCGCCGCCAGATCGTCAATCAATGCTTGCTTGCTCGGCAGCGTCACACCCGCTGTGCTGACCAGCGCATTGACGTAAGCCGCAGGATCGGTCAGCGAATCGTACTTGTTCTTGAACTCAGCCCGCGCCATGAAATCGCTGATGAAGGCAACTTTGCTGGCTTCTAATTGCGCATCGGACTGAAAGCCGCTGACGCGCTTTCGATCAGGCACGAACTCAGCGAAAAGCGGAATGCGCGCGAAACTTGTCGAGTAGAAGCGATAGATGAAATAGCCGCGATCCTGAAATTCCGGCGAGCGGAAGAATCCGGCGCTGACTTCGACGCGGTCGCAAGCAGGATTGTTCGGCGCGCAACTGTTGAGGACGTTCATCCAGCCCTGAAACCCACCAGGCTCGGGCATACGGCCAAGAAAATCTATGTAGTGCTGTTGGATGAAAAAGTCGCTATCGTCAATTGTGATGCGCGTGTTCGTTCCGGGTCGCAGACGCAGCGGCTTAACTTTGATGTCCCCGTAGAAAAGCTCGGACGGGAGATTCGGGTCTTCCGTGACAATCCTGAGCGTGGGCGCGCTCTGTCCAAATGCCGTGACAGCCGTGAGGGCGACTAGTAAAAGGGTAATAGCGAACTTCATCTCGTGACTCCTAGTCTTAAATAATCAGTGGGAAGAGTATCTCAACTCCATGAGGAAGGGCTTTCCATCATCGTCAGGAATGCTTAAATCACATCCTTGAGCCGCTTTGTAGTGTAAGACGCCCGCCTCTCTGATGTCAACTTAATAATCAGGATTTAGCCGTCTTCCTGCGGAGGAGAGGAAACGCGAGAAATCCCAGCAAAAGAGCCAGGGAAAAGGCCGTGATGCCCGCTCCAAAATAAAAGCTCTTCGGCCTGAACCGAAATCGAACGACATGGCGGCCAGCGGGCACACGCACCCCTCGCAACGCATAGTTTGCCCGAAATATTTGAGCGGGAGCCTCGTCTACGGTCGCCTGCCAGCCGGGATAATCGGCATCGCTCATCACCAGAAAAGCAGGCGATGAGGATGCGGTGTGAACTTCCATCTCGGTTGAATCCAAACGTGTTACACGGGCGGAAGCGGACGCATCAGGCTGCTCTGCCATGACGGGCGAGGATTCCTCCGTGAGAGCTGTTCGCCAGGGATCGTAAGCGCGACCGTCCGGTAGCCGTGAGGTTTTGATTGTCTTGAGAATCTCATCAGGCTTGAGAGCAATCACTTCGGGCACGAGCCACGCGCGAGGCATGGCTTGCGGGTTCTCGTAGATTTGAGCTTCGGCGGTTTCTTCGACGAAGCGCCAGCGGCTGTTATCTTTCATCAAGGAATTGATTGGAGTGGAGCTTTTGGCAACCTCATCAATCAAGCTGACCTTTTCAATTGTCATTGCGCCGGAGCGACCCACCCACTTTAATTCTATCCGGCTGACATCCGTGATGCCGTCCAGCTTCAACGTTGCCAGATAGTAATGCCCCGTGCATGAGTCATCGAACATCTTCGCGTCAAAGCTGCTGTAGATAGGCGCTCGCCTGTGTTTCATCTGAGGCGTCACTGTCGGACAATCGTAAGACCATTCAGCCGTGTCGCGCCCGGCAAACATACTTTTTGTCTGAACCGCTCCGGCAGAATCTGTCAGCACAACGCGCACGACTTCCTCGCCATCGGGGACGGGCGGAGAGCAGGCCAGACGGCTAACGATACCGATTGTCGTCGCTTGAAGAGAGGTCGGAAAATTGAATTTAATCGAGTCCCCGCGAGGATGATCGCAACCTGAGCCGAGCCAGCTATCCATATTCTCCGCATCCCAGAGAATCCCCTGCGCGTCCTTGAGAGGAGCGGGGCGAGGCAGAAAAACGTAGCGCACCGCCGCCAGGTTCAAGCTCTGGTTATCACTGTTCTGCCATGAAGGATCAAGGCTCGCGTCGGGGCGCATGGAGAGCAGGTAAGTCATTCTGGACAAACTCAAGGGGCCGTAAATGCTCGCACTTGGAATTTCCCAGAGCCTCGACAGATTGGGAGGAAGCTCGCTCATCTTTCCCAGTACGCCGCGCACGGGAATCACGCGCTGGTTCGTTTCTCGTAATGAGATTTGATAATCAACGGCAAACGCGGGCGGTCTTAAAATATTTTTGGATGGCGCATATTCCTGCCAGCTATAGAACCAGCCGAAACTGGCCATATCCAACGCGAGCACGAGCATGAGCAAGATCTGTCGCGGAAAATGCGCCGGGTTGCGATGCCAGTAGAGAAGCGTGAGCGCCGTTGCAAGAAAAATTATCAGCGGTATCGCCACCGTCGCGTTAGCCCAGGGTAGCCCGTTAAAACGAACGACTCCGCCGACAAACGCATACTCAGCCGCGTGCTTTGAGACTATGTAGAACAACCCTGCAAGCATGACGCCAGCGGCAACCGCGATGGTTCTGAGCAGCAACGCTCGTGTCACCATCTGTCGGATAATTGCCTGCGCGCCGATTCCGGCAAGCACGCTGACGGCGAAGGCCATCTCGATGAAGTGGCGCGCGGGCACGCGAAACTTGCCGACAACCGGCAAACGATAAACAAGGTGAGCGAGCGGCGTTTGATCACCCAGTGCTAACAGGAATGCCAACAGCCCGGCGCACAGCCAGAAGATAGAGATGGCTTTCCGTCGCGTGACGGCAAATCCCACACCCGCCAGCATGAGCGGCAACAGGCCGACGTAGCCTGCCAACTCCGTCAGGTTCCACAGCCCGAAATATGATGGAACTCCGTAGCCAGACAAGCCGCCGAAGATTCCGGGAAACAACAGTTGAACGAGTTGTTTGCGAGGAAAAGAGTAGGAGACGAAATCCGCAAATCCATACTCCGACCTCGTGCTCAAACCCGCCAGCTCAAGTGTGGGAAGAATTTGCAGCGCGGCCAGTCCCAGCCCGAGCAGCATGACGAGAGAAGCGACCATGTAATATCGCCAGCGCCCGATTGTCGCCGTCCAGCCGAGAGCGGCCAGATAACAGACGCCGAGGAT
>JACCVS010000200.1 GCA_013698055.1 Acidobacteriota bacterium | reverse complement strand
AAGACTCTATCGCGTTTACCGAAGACTACGCCAAAGCGTCGCAGGATGAGCGCGAGGCGCGCGTTAAGTTCAAGACGGAGTTGGCGGATGATCTGCCTTTGGTGCGTGCCAGCGCCAGCGAGTTGCGTGAAGTCTTAGTCAATCTTCTACGCAATGCCGTGGATGCCATCGAAGGTGAAGGGCAAATCACAACGCGCACGAGCACGGAGAACGGGTACGATGTAGTAGAGCTGAGCGACACAGCCGCGGGCATGAGCGTTGAGGTGAAGGAAAAAATCTTCCACCCGCTTTTTACCACCAAGGGTGAAAGGGGAACAGGAATGGGACTCGCAACCTGCTACGCTATCCTGCGGCGTCACGGTGGCGACATCGAAGTCATGAGCGCGCCGGGCGAAGGGACAACGTTCAGCATCCGATTGCCTGTTGCCGCATTGTGAGCGGCCTACGGAAGGGCGAAATGCTGTCATCTGGTTTATAATAATCGTTAGGTGATTGCTGAACGCTTATGAATTCTACCACTGACATTCAACCCATTCTTGATCGCGCTTTTTCCGGTGAGCGCCTGACCGCACAGGATTGCATGACGCTGCTTGAGTCCAGCGATTTCGTTCGCATCGGTCTTGCCGCCGATGAGATTCGCAAACGCTTTCACCCCGAAGGCATCGTTACATACATTATTGACCGTAACATCAACTACACGAACGTCTGCAACGTCGTCTGCACTTTCTGCGCTTTCTATCGTCGCCCCGGCCACGCGGAAACTTATGTCCGCACCCACGATGAAATTCGTCAGAAGATAGATGAAACCATCGCTCTCGGCGGCACGGGCGTGCTGATGCAGGGCGGATTGCACCCTGATTTCGGAATCGAGTGGTACGAAGATTTGCTACGCACGCTTCATGCGGAGTATCCGAATTTTCAGCTTCACTGCTTTTCGCCGCCGGAGATTCACAACATCCATCTCATCTCCGGCCTCCCGTATGAAACGATCATGGCGCGACTGAAAGAGGCTGGTCTTTACAGTTTGCCCGGCGGCGGCGGCGAAATACTTGATGACGAAGTTCGCAAGCGCGTCTCGACGAAATGCACGACCGACGAGTGGCTCGACGTAATGCGCGCCGTTCATCAAGTGGGCTTGCGCTCGACCGCAACGATGATGTTCGGCATCGGTGACAGTGTTGTTCATCGCGTGCGTCACCTTGAGCGCATCCGCAATCTGCAAGATGAAACCGGGGGATTTACGGCTTTCATTCCGTGGACGTTCCAGCGCGAAAATACCGCGCTTGGCCGCCGCATCAAGGAAGAGCCGACGGGCATTGATTATCTGAAAATGCTTTCGGTTTCGCGCCTGTTCCTCGATAACATTGAGCACTTCCAATCGTCGTGGCTGACGCAAGGATTGAAACTCGGGCAGGTCGCGCTGCGCTTCGGGGCGGACGATATGGGTTCGATTATGATCGAAGAGAACGTCGTCTCGGCTGCGGGCGCACACAACTTCGCAGATGAAAAGATGCTGCGCTACCTGATTCGCGAAGCGGGCTTTCGGCCTCAGCAGCGCGACATTCTCTACAAGCATGTCAATCGCGAGCAGTCACCTGACATTGATGCGAAGGAATCGGCACACCTGGGTGAGTTATCTGTGCTGATAGCTGATTAAACAGTCTTTTGTAGATACCAGATGGGGCCGTGGAACGGGAATATCGCTTCTTCCAAGTTTCCGAATAACGGCTTGAGGGTTTCCATCAGCCAGCGCCTGACCTCGTTAATATCTTCACCGCCAACTTCCACAGCCGCGATGACGTTGCTGTGAGTCATCAGGTAATCTATCAATCCTTCAATTGAGAAGCTCATCGGATGTTGATACTGCTCCTGTCCGGCAAGATGAAAACCATCGTTGCTTGAATCTTCTCCGGCGAAAGTTAACTTGGCTCTCGGCGGAGCCGGATATTTGCTCAGATAGCTCTGGCGATACCACGTCTCGAAAGTCGCATTTTCTTCCATCCGGCCTGAGAAATAGTTGTCATAGATGATCAGCCAGCCTCTTGAGCGCAGCACACGCTCTGCTTCCCTGAGAAATTTTCCCCGGTCGAGCCAGTGGAAGGCGGAAGACAATGTCATCAGGTCAAATTCGCCTTCAGCAAATGGAAGTCGCACAGCATCGGCAACGAAGTATTCGATGCGCTCGTCTCTTTCGGCCAGCGCGATCATCTCTAACGAAGCATCAACTCCCACGATCTCCCCGGCAATCTCCTTTAGGGCGACAGTTGACAGACCCGTGCCGCACCCTACGTCAATGGCCCGATTTATCGGCTCTGTTGGGGAAATGAATTTTCTGATTCGTTCGATAACGAGCGGGTGAAAGTAGGGACGCCCTTTGGGATATCTCCCGGCTGCCGATTTTGAGATGAAGAAGTTCATACAATCTCAATCGTAGCCGCTCTCCGGTTTGGTCCTCGCGCTAATTGACGAAGCGTCGCAGTTGAACACTGATGGCAAAGCCAATGGCGATGAATGTAGCGAGGATGGATGAGAGTCCGGCACTCATCAGTGGCAAAGGCACGCCGATGACGGGCAACATGCCGAGCGCCATCCCGATATTGATGAAGAGTTGAAAAGCCAGTCCGCCCGTGATCGCCATGATGACGAGCATCCCCGTGCGGTCAGGTGCGCGCCGCGCGCCCGTTATCAATCGAGAGAGTAGCAGCGCGTAAGCCAGCAGCAGCAGGATGCAGCCCAGAAAGCCCGTCCTCTCGGCGGTCACTGAGAAGATAAAGTCCGTGTGTGGCTCAGGCAGGTATTTCAAACTGCTCTGCGAATATTCGATGGAACCGCCCGTGCCTGTCAGCCCACCTTTGCCGACCGTCAGGATGGATTGCCAGGTGTGATAGCCGAACCCACGCTTGTCCGCGTGCTCGGGGTCGAGGATGACGTTGATGCGTTCCAGCTTGTAGCCGCTGAGTGTGCCTGTTTTAACTCCAACGAAGTAGGCGGCGGGCGCGACGACCATCATCAGCACGATGGCAGTAATTACAATCCACATCCTTATGGAAGAGAGAAAGAGGACGACGGCGAGCAGCGGCAAGTACGTCAGAACCTGCCCGGTGTCAGGCTCAAGCAGGATCAGTCCGGCTGGCAGAGCCAGGATCAGCACGCCGACGAGCGTCTCTTTCAGCGTCAAGGCCGAGTGGCGCGGCTTGCCGAAGTAGAGCGCCAGCATCATCACGGTCGGAATCTTGACGAACTCCGATGGCTGAAATTGTCCGACCAACGGCAGCTTGATCCAGCACTGCTGGCCGTTGATTCTCATGCCGATGCCGGGAATTAAAACTATTCCCAGTAAAACGAGGCCAAAGAGGTAGAAGCCGGGCGCGAAACGCACGAGCTTGCGATAATCCGTGGAGGCGACGGCGATCATCGTCACGAGCGCGACTCCAAGGCCGATCAGTTGCTTCTGCCAGTAGCTTTCGATTGGCTGTGCGTTGTGAATCTGCCAAGTCCCGAAAACCACGATCATCAGCGCCAGCAGAGCCAGCGGCCAGTCGAAGTCTCGTAAGCGATGTTTTTCGAGGATTGCGACCATTACTTAAAGAAGTCAGGAGTCAGGAGTCGGAATAAAAACAAAAGCAGTTCTTCGCCTTATTATTGTCTGTGTGCGGTCATTACTTGCGTGGTTCCCGGCGGCGAGATTGTTCGCGGCTGTTTCGCCAGTCGTGAGCCAGGCGGTTCCTGGTGGCGCGTCTTACGATAGTAAGCGTCGTAGATGGCACGAGCGGCAGGAGCGGCGTGTGTGCCACCGAAGCCGACGTTTTCTATCAGTGCGATGACGGCGATCTCCGGTTGATAGGCGGGCGCGAAGGAAACAAACCAGGCGTGGTCTTTCTTCTCGCCAACGTCTTTGCCGAGGCCGACGACCTGCGCCGTTCCTGTCTTACCAGCGATTTCAAACCCCGCCATCTTGATTCCATGCCCGGTGCCGCCGTTGTTGACGACTCCCCACATTCCCTGGACGACGATGTTGTGCTGGTCTTCAGAGATTGGAATAATCTTCGGATCGGGACGGTCAAAAGTGCGAGCCGGACGATAATCCTGACGGTCGGGTGAGCCTATTGCTTTCGCTTCTTTGAAAAAATGAGGAACGTACATTCGCCCGCCGACGGCAATTGCCGAAACTGCGCGAAGCGTGGAAAGCGGCGTTACGGCCACAGTGTCCTGACCAATTGAGGCGTAAACAGTGCGGATGTCTTTCCAGCCTTCTTTGCCTTCTTTTTCAAGCTCGGGCTTCCAGAAAGCAGGCGTCGAGCTGATCTTTTCCTGGGGAAGGTCAACGCCCGTTCGCTTGCTGAACTCGAACTCATCCGACATCTTGATAATGCCGTCAACCCCCATTTTCAAGCCGAGGCGATAGTAATAACCGTCACAGGATTTCGTGATCGCATAGCGTATTTCCGGCACGCCATGAAAGCCCATGCAGCGCGTAAATTTGTTGCCGACGGTGATGCCGCCGCCGCACACTAGATTAGAGTGCTCGACCGAGATTGCGCCCTGCTGGAGTCCGGCTATAGACATCGGAATTTTCCAAGTCGAGCCGGGCGGGTAACGCCCCTGAATCGCGCGGTTGATGAGCGGCGTCTTCGGGTCAACCGTCAGGGCAGCGTATTCGGCACGCCCCTCTTTGCTTGAGATGCGCTGCGAGAAGAGATTGGGATCGTAAGTCGGGTAAGAGGCCATCGCCAGAATTTCGCCGTTGTTCGGGTCCATGGCGACAATCACACCGCGCTTGGTGACGGAGTTGCGAAGCTGCTCTTCGGCTGCATCCTGCAAGTCCGAGTCAATCGTCGTCACTAAATCCTGTCCCGGCTGCGGCTCGACGCGCTCGACCTCGTCTTGAATGTGGCCGCGACTGTCAACAATCACTTTCCGGTAGCCGTCTCGCCCGCGCAGGTAACTGTCGTAGACTTTCTCCAGACCTTCCTTGCCGATGATATCACCTGGCTTGTATCCCTTATTTTTGTACTGCGGCAACTCCAACTGCTCCGGGCTGATTTCCCCGACGTAGCCGAGGACGTGCGCGAGCTTGCCATCTAAAGGATAACGACGCTGCGGTTGCAGTTCGACGCGTAGCTCGGGGAATTCCAGGACATGCG
>JACCVS010000152.1 GCA_013698055.1 Acidobacteriota bacterium | reverse complement strand
ACAGGTTGATTGCGCTGCGTGCCCGGTGGCCGCGTTGCGTCTTGCTGCGTGGGACTCGCGGGCGGCGTAGGCTGTGGAGTTTGAGCCTGCGACCAAACGCCTGTGCTACAGAGAAGCAGCGACAGCGTCAGCGCCCTCAAAACTCCATGAACATTCTTCGTCAACATCAAACTGGAAACTCCTTGAGGCTAACCGAGAAAAGCGAAATCGAAAGCGTATAACTGAATCGTTATAAAAACAAGACCTTGTAAATCACAAGGTTATTACGTCGTTCCCGCGCAGGCGGTTTCAAAACAGTGGCCGGAATGCGTGGGAGTGGTTGGCTTGGTGAGTTTTTAGCAGTTGCGTTGTCATTGTTGTGGTAATAAAGGCAGCATAAAACCGACAACCTGCATAGTCGCTTGACAGGCAAGCACGGCGCGCATAATCTTGCTTTTCTCTAAATCTAAAGCGCGCATTCGTTCATGTTCAACTGCAAGATGCTTCCCGCGCGAAGGCGTCTGCGCTTCCAATGTGGAAAGCATTTGTTAGAAGGAGGCTATAAATAGAATGGCTGTGAAGGTCGGCATTAACGGTTTCGGACGTATCGGGCGCAATGTCCTGCGCACGGCCCTCGGTGATTCGGATATTGATTTCGTCGCCGTCAACGATCTGACGGACACGAAGACCCTGGCGCACCTGCTCAAGTACGATTCAGTGCTTGGCAACCTGGAAGAAGAGATTTCAGCAACAGAGAATGGAATCAAAGTCGGGACGGACGAGTTTCGCGTCTTCTCGGAAAGAGACCCAGGCCTCATTGACTGGGAATCCGTCGGCGCAGAAATCGTTATTGAATCAACCGGGCATTTCACCAAGGCCGAAGACGCGCGTAAGCACCTGCGCGGCACCGTCAAGAAAGTCATCATCTCGGCTCCGGCCAAGAACGAAGACATCACGATTGTACTTGGCGTCAACGAAGAGCAATACGACCCGAGTGCTCATAACATCATCTCCAATGCCTCCTGCACGACTAATTGCCTTGCGCCCGTAGCCAAAGTGATTCACGAAAAGTTCGGCATTCGCACAGCGCAGATGACGACGATTCACTCTTACACAAACGATCAACAGCTTCTCGATTTGCCGCACAGCGATATGCGACGCGCTCGCGCTGCTGCGCTTTCGATGATTCCAACTTCGACCGGCGCGGCCAAGGCCGTCGCGCTTGTCTTGCCGGAACTCAAAGGCAAGTTTGACGGCATCAGCGTGCGCGTGCCAACGCCGAACGTCTCTCTCATTGACGTGGTGATTGATGTCGAGCGCGATACGACGACCGAAGAAGTTAACAAGGCATTGAAGGATGCGGCCAACGAAGAGCTGCGCGGCATCCTTGCCTTTTCGGAAGAACCGCTCGTCTCCGTAGATTTCCGCAAGAATCCAAATTCCTCCATCGTTGATGCCGAATACACAAAGGTCATCGGCGGCAATATGGTGAAGATTCTTTCATGGTACGACAACGAGTGGGGCTACTCCTGCCGCGTCCGCGATTTGGTCAAGTACCTCGCGCAAAAAGGACTCTGAAAAACAGCGACGAGGGACAAGGGACAAGTGACGAGTAAAAGCTCGTTTTAACTTGTCACTTGTCCCTCGTCACCTGTCACTGTTTTATGAAGCTTTCCATCAAAGACCTCGATCTCAAGGGCAAGCGCGTCTTCGTTCGTGTGGATTTCAACGTGCCGATTAAGGATGGCGTGGTTGAAGACGATACGCGGATACGCGGGACGTTGCCGACAATCCAGTATGCGATTGAGCAGGGCGCGCGGGTGATTCTGGCTTCGCATCTGGGCAGGCCGAAGGGCGAGCGAGTCGAGAGATACAGCCTGCGCCCTGTGGCCGAGCATCTTTCACAATTACTCGACAAGCCGGTTGTGTTTGCAGAGGATTGCATTGGCGATGAAGTGACAGCGAAAGTTTATGCTGTCAAAGACGGCGATGTCCTGTTGCTTGAGAATCTGCGTTTTCATCCTGAAGAAGAGAAGAATGACGATGAGTTCGCAGAGCAGTTGGCGAGTCTCTGCGAAGTTTACGTCAACGACGCCTTCGGAGCGGCGCATCGCGCGCACGCCTCGACCGCTGGCATCACGAAGCACGTCAAGCAGGCTGCGGCGGGTCTTCTGATGGAGAAGGAGTTGGATTATTTAGGCCGCGTTATCAACAATCCAGAGCATCCCTTTGTGGCTATTCTGGGTGGGGCGAAGGTGTCGGACAAGATTCCAGTCATCAATGCGCTGATGGATCGTCACGTTGATAAACTTTTGATCGGCGGCGCGATGGCTTACACCTTCTTCAAAGCCGAGGGATTCACCATCGGCAAATCCCTTGTCGAAGACGACAAGATGGAAACGGCGCGCGAGATTAAGAAACGCGCGGAAGAAATTGGAGTCGAGCTGCTTCTCCCGACAGATCATCAGGTCGTTGACAGCTATGATCCCATCAATAGCCGTAAGACCATCCCGATTGAGTTCACGAACGCCGGTCTGGTCGGTCTGGACAT
>JACCVS010000143.1 GCA_013698055.1 Acidobacteriota bacterium | reverse complement strand
CACGGGATCGTGGAAACGCGGAAGCAATTTCGTCAAAGTTGATTTGCCTCCGCCTGATTCGCCGACAAGTGCCACCATTTTGCCAGCGGGTATTCGCAAACTCACTTCATGCAACACGGACTTCGTTTCGTTTGCATAGCCAAACGAAACATCTCGCAACTCGATTTCGCGTCGGAGCGGAGCAAGCTCAGTTGCATTCGGCTTCTCAGGAATCTCCGCGTGCTCGTCCAGAACTTCCCAGACGTGGCGCGCGGCGGCGAGCGCCTGTTCCATGCTGTTCGAGAGGCGCGAGAGTTTACGCATCGGATCGTAGCTGCGGAAGAGAAAGAAGAGGAACGTCAGAAACTGCGCCGATTTCATTCGCCCGGCCATAATCTCACTCTGCCCGAAAAAGAGAAGAACGACGACCGCGACCATTCCGATCAACTCGATGGTCGGAGGGGAAAGCGCCGCGATCCTCGCCGAGCGAAGATTCGCGCGAACAATTTCCATTGCGACTGTCGAGAAGCGCCGATGCTCGTGTTCTTCGGCGCGATAGGCTTTGACGATTGTTTGATTGCTGAGCGCCTCTTGAGCCGTATCGGTCAGCCGCTTATTACCCTCGAATGACTCTCGCGCGAGATTTCTGAGCGAACGCCCGAAGCGCGCCGTCAGAAACGCGATAACCGGAGCAATGGCGAGTGAGCCGAGCGTCAAACGCCAGTTGTAATAAAAGGACGCTGAAAGAAAAAAGATTAAGGTAAAACTCTCGCGCAGCATATCGCGGAGCGTCGCGGTAAAGGCCACCTCGATTGCCGCCGCACTGGTCACAAGTCGCGAGACGAGATAGTTTGTCCGGTGACGCTCGAAGAAATTTGCGCTTTGTCCGAGCACATGACCGTACAGGTCTTGCCGCAGGCGAAGGACGGCAGCCTGTCCGACGCGCGCCATCAGATAGGAGGAGAAATATTCCGTGACGCCTTTGACGAGAGTGAAAACCAAAAGCAGGATGGCGATGGATCGCCAGGCAGCGAGACCAGTTGTGGGAATGAAATTTTGCAGGCCGAAAAGAGTCGGTGTGCGCTGGCCGTTATCACCGGCAAAAGCCTGATCGAAGATGGGGACGATGAGCGCGCCCGTCGCAGTCTCAAGCAGCCCCACCATCAACATGCAGACGGTCGCGAGTGAAAACGTTCCCCAGTGCGGCTTGAGATACTTTAGTAGTCGCTGAAATTCCTGCATCGCAAGTCCTGCGCGAGTTCCCGTGACCGAATTGCTTAGAGGAAGGGTAGAAACGACGCCCGAAATCGGAAAACCAGAATATACTTACCCATAAACGTTTGCGTCAAGGCTCTGGGCGCGGATGGCTGTTGCAAATGCCTGCTGGATTCTTTAGGCTTGCGCGCACAGTTTTTGCAGCCTCTTCCATCACAAGTGCGCTATAATCAGCCGCGATAATTCAGGTTGATTCAAAATAGAGAGATTCCGGGAAACGACGAGAAACCAAGATGAGCCTAGCCCAGCGCTTGTTAATTGTTGACGATGATGCGGACTTGCGTATTCTTCTGGCGGGCTATTTCCGCCGAATCGGTTACGAGGTAGAAGAAAAGGACAGTGCCATTGCTGCCATCGAACCCGCCACCACAGGACGATTTGATTGTTTCATCTTCGATGTTTCGATGCCTGGCATGACCGGAATTGATTTGCTGCGGCGGGTACGTGATCGCGGCGTCACCACGCCGACGATGTTTCTGACCGCTCACGATAGCATTGACGATAAGGCCGCAGGCTTTAAGGCTGGTGCTGATGATTATCTAGGGAAACCTTTCAATCCGCGAGAGCTTGAAATGCGGGTCGAAGCCTTGCTCAGACGTTCGCAGGGTACGCAACCCGCTGTGGACAGCGAGCGCCTCTCGATTGGTGATCTCGTGATTGATAAACGACGCCACGAAGTCTCCCTCAGTGGGGCGCGCGTGGATTTGACGCCGCTTGAATTTCAGATTCTCGAATTGCTGGCATCCGAGCCGGGACGAGCCTGGTCGCGCAACGCTCTACTGGATCAAGTGTGGAGCACGGAATATGAAGGCTACCAGCGAAACATAGACCCGCACATCAACCGGCTGCGGAAAAAACTTGAAATCGATCCGAAGAATCCGCACTATGTTTTGACTGTGCGCGGGGTCGGTTACAAGCTCAACGAAACTCCTTAACAAAATTCACTTCGCGGGCCAGTGCTTCATCAAGAGACGATTCGCCCGCCTCTGAAACACCATGATTCCCAAATCCGACAAAAGGTGCATGATGCTTCGTTTCCTTCTTCTTGCTCTAATCCTGGTCGCGATGCCTGCACCAAACGCGCTCGCTCAGACCAGTCCGCAGTCAACGCAGGCCAAGACCAACCTCCACCTGCGATGGCCTGGCC
>JACCVS010000101.1 GCA_013698055.1 Acidobacteriota bacterium | reverse complement strand
TGGTAACTAACATCTAACATCCAGCATCGAACATCCGTTTTTACATTGCTAGATTTCCCGGCAGAGGTGGCGATGGCAATTGCGCGTAACGCGCCGGGTCGAGCTTTTCCAACTCATCAGCGGCTTTACGCACAGCACCTGATTGGGTCACAGGCTTGCCGTCTTTATCTTTTGCCTTGCGCGCAGCCTCGACCATCTTGAAAAGAATGTCGGCGGCTTCCTGATTCTTGCCGAGCTTTTGATAGACCATTGCCAAACGCAAATTGGCCGTATCGGGTGTGATGATTGTGCTGCCCTGTTTGGCGAGATCGGTATAGAGGGCTATGGCTTCGTCATATTTGGCATCGCCCTCTTTGGACTGCGCGAGAGAGAATTTGGCGAGAGTGGAAACATCGCTGTCACCGCTTTTGGCAAGCGCATCGAGTTCGGTTATGCCTTTGGGGCGATCTATGATGAGTAAATTGGCGGCAGCAAAATAGCGCGCGTGCTCACTGGTCGAGCCGCTATACTTTGCCGCAACTTTCTGAAACTCTTCGACGGCTTTTTGCGCGCGTTCCTTGTCGGTGCGGAAGCTGGGAGCGGTCGAACCCGGCACGGGCGTGGCAACAACCGGCGTTTCGGCGATCTTGATGGCGCGTCCCAGGGCATTACGAGCCTCATCCGCTTTGCTTCCCCGCCAGGCCATAAATCCCCAGGCGATCAGGCCAATTGCAAGCAGCGCCCCGAGACCGTAAAGAATTTTTCGCCCCTGACCCTCAACCTTGTGGGCTGCGCGGTCAACCAATCCTATCGTGGTGTCGCGAAACTTGTCGTGCTGTAGCTCGCGCGCACGCTTCTTTTTATACTTTGCCACTTCTCTTCCTCTCGCAAGAACACACGGTGAGATGCGTTCATTTCGTGGTGGTTAAACCGAAAGAAGCACTCTAGCGGTCGCCACAAGAGCTTGTCAAGCAAGCCTCTGGAAAGCACTTTGACGGTGATAAAGGCGCGTGTTACGCTCGCGCCAAAGAAGGCACGGCGGGCCAACTCAGACGTATACTTTACGCAAACTTGAGCGGGCATTACCCTCATCATAGTTGCGCCGCCTGAGTTAATAACTCAGGCGACACAGGTTTAAGTCAGGAGACGAAGGTTTTGCGCTTCCTTACCGGGTCTGGAATATTTTGGAACAAAGAGTATTCAGAGGGGGTCTAATGATTCAACTGTCAGGGAAGCGATCACGTTTTTCACGGACGCGACCCGCCGCCGGAGGACATGCGTGAGCTTCGGAGAGCCAACAATCGCCCTCCGCGGGCAAGAGTTGGAACAGGTTGCTGCGGCACCCTCCAGTGAGGCGCGTGCGGGCGGTGAAGCACAGTTCATTGAAAGATTGCGAGCTGGCGAAGCGGCAGCCTTTGATCGTCTGGTACAGGAACGCTCCGGAGAGGTTTACGCCCTGCTCTATCGCATGACGGAAGACCCGGAAGAGGCGCGCGATCTGACACAGGAGACGTTTCTGCGTATCTTTCAGAGCATTGACCGCTTTCGCGGCGATGCGGATTTGAAAACATGGATTTACCGGATTGCGATCAACCAGGCGCGCAATCGCTGGCGGTGGTGGCGCAGACGCCGCCGCGACGTGACCGTCTCGCTCGACGCACAGGACTCGGGTCATGAGCAGCCCCTCAGTGCACGTTTAAGGGATGGCGGCATTGATCCCGAGCAGGAGACGCTCATGCATGAGCGCGAAACAGCATTACGCAGTGCGCTCCACACGCTTGGCCGCTCCTATCGCGAGGTAGTTATTCTGCGCGACGTGGAGGGATTGAGCTACGAAGAGGTCGCTGCCACGCTTGAGATCAGCATTGGCACGGTCAAATCGAGATTATCACGCGGTCGGCAGGAATTGCGCCGCAAGATTGGAAGCTCTTTGTAAATTTGCAATCAGCTATCAGCATTCAGTAATCAGCTAAAAACAAAAATCTGACGGCTGATCGCTGAAAGCTGAGAGCTTTTCTAGCGAATGGTTGACCCGCCCCGGCTTCACAAAACTCGGTGCCAAATGGGTCGAAGTGACGAAGACGGTCTTCGAGTGGGGTTAATACCATAATGTTCTTTAATGTGAGCGTTGATTGAAAACGTGGCCAGCAACACCCGTTGAAACTCGGTCGCTCAACATGACAGTCCAAAGTGGAGTAGCCCGCACGAAAATCGAGAGCGTTGCTTCCTTTAACAAAGGGAGCAGCCGGGGTCGGTCAGCCATTCGCTAAAACCACAGTGGTCAGTGGTCAGTTAAAAGCTGATTACTTCTGACCACTGGCCACTGACCACCGACCATTGCTTTTTATGTCTTGCTTAGAGACACAACAATCGCTCTCGCTTTATGTTGACGACCAACTGGGGCTACCCGTGCGCGCCGCCTGCGATGAGCATTTGCGCGAGTGCCCGGTTTGTCGCGCTGAGTTGGCGGAGATGCGCGGCGTCAGGCGCGAGTTGGCGATGCTTTCTCGCCCCGTGTCGCCCCCTGATCTGGCATCTTCCATCAGTGATGCGCTTGAAATTGAAGCTGCCGCGCGCGTGCGCCAGCCCATTCTGCCCTTCGGCGTTAGACTTACCCACTGGCTGCGCCCGCGCCTCATGCCGTACACAATAGGCTCGTTTGCCTCCGTGCTGCTCTTCGGTGTGATGTTCAATGCCCTGCGCCCGCACATGAAAGCTTTATCTGAAGCCGCCGTCGCGGCGCGCGAAGCCGACACATCTTCTTACAAAATCGTCTTCGACGGCACGGAAGGGCCAAGCATCTACGAGCCGATCACGCCCGAGTTGTTCGCTTCACAGCGCGCGCCCTTCAATGGTGAATCGCCGAGCCTCAACCCGCGCGGCGCGCTGGCTGCCATGACCCGTTCGCGAACGCACGGGAACGACGAAGGCGAAGACGACATGATCGTCGTAGCTGATGTTTTCAGCAATGGCAGAGCATC
>JACCVS010000085.1 GCA_013698055.1 Acidobacteriota bacterium | reverse complement strand
GTTGTTTTCCGTTAAGACGTGTCCGGGAGCAGACAAATTGATCGGCTCTCGCTCAGCGTTGAAACACAAGCAGCGGTGAGGTAGCCCAGGACATCGCGTCCTTGCTGGCGCAAGGTGGTGACAACTGTCAGAATGCGCTCAACAAAATGGCTCCCGGCTGCGCTTTGCGTGCCGAAAGATTTCCGCCGCCATAAAACCGCTCGCCGCAATGCACGCTCGGCCGCGTTGTTCGTCGGCTCAACTGCGCGCACCCGCACGAACGTCCACAACGCGCCTTCCACGATTCGGATTTGCCGACACGTTCCTCTGGTCTTACTTGAGCGGCAGTCACTGCCCGCATCAAGTAACTCTTTGACTCTGTGCTGAACCGCAGCGATTAACCGCTGGAACTTGCGCCGACCCAAAGTCCCATCTCTGACTTGATGCCACAGCCGAAAGACCTCCTTCGTTTGGACAAGCAACGCTTCACCGATCTCTTGCGACTCGCCACCGCGTTCTGCGATAGCTTGGAAGTCACGCTTCAGGTGCGCCCAACACACTTGCCGTCTTGTCGTCGCCAACCAACTGTAGCCCAGATAACGATCCGTCGTAATAATGCTCGTCTTCGCACGCCCGATGACTTCGCGTGCAGTGGCGGCATCACGCTTGGCAGCGACCCGAAAGACGCTCACCAGTGGCGTCGCATTGACCCACAGCCAGCTCAACTTGCTCTGTTGACGCCACCCCGTCTCATCTACATGGTTGACGGCTTGGTGGCGCACAAACTCGCGTGCCGTCTCGACCGGTGCGGCCAGCGCACCGCTGGCTTGTCGCTGGATGGCACTGATGCTGCCCGTGCTGATCTCGACTCCATGCAGCACACTCAAAGCTTCAGTCGCATCACGGTGGCTCAAGGCGAGTCTGCCAGTCAGGTAAGCCACGGTCGCTTGCAGCCGCGCGCCGAAACGGCCCTCGGGAACTTCCGCGCCCCACTCGGCTGCCGTCTTCACTCCACACGCCGCACAAGCCAAAGTATGCCGCCGATATTCAGTGACTTCGGCCTGCGCTTTTGGAATCTCGGTGACTTGATGGCGTGCCGGGTGCGGGTCGTCGCCAACCAATCTGCGTCCGCACGAACGACACCGCTCAGGTCTCAAGTCAACTATCTGATCAACTTCTTCAACCCGCTTGAGCGCTCGCCCTGCTCCTTGATGCCCATCTTGCGCGCCCTGCTTTTTGCCACTTGGTTGACGATGGTTCGGACGCCAATGATGCGGAGCATCAGTCGATGGCGGCTGTGATGAGTTAGAAGAGTTCTGTCCGAGACGTTCGCGCAAGGCGGCAACCTCTGTCTTCAAGTTCTCGATCTCAGCATCTTTCGCTTCAAGGGCTGCCAACTTCTGTTCGTAAGCGGTGAAACGAACCTCTAGGAGTCGCGCTTGATGCTGCAAGGCGACAACCGCCGTCTTGACCGACTGCGGAGTTGAGTTCCAATCTGCTTCAGAGATGCCAAAGTCTGTGAACATTGGCGCACAGCTTAATCACAGCAGCGACCGCTGTCTATACTGAAAAATGTCTCGTCAGAGGTTTACACGTTCAAAACAACTGAACGGTTACCATAGTTCTACGCCCTCCGATAAAGCTTGAATCTCGCTTGCTGGACACCCGTTGCGAGGGCTTGGCAACGACTGCACGTGTGACACGATAGCTTTCACGCGCGCCACGCTCGTAGGCAGGCGCCTGCTCGGCGGATTCCATCAGGTCTGAGAACCTCTCAGCGCTCATGTACTCTTTACTTAGTCTTCATTTCGTACTAACTCTTGACCCCTGACCCAATGCAATCTGGTAAGCCAGAAAACCAGAAACCGGCATTTATTCTTCTGTGGTGTCATTTTCTTCCAGTTTCAGATAATCCTGTGCACCATGTCTGACGCGAAGCACGAATACCGTTTCTCCTTCCACCGTAAATAGTATCCGGTATTTCCCATAGATAAGCTGGCGGATCTCTTCCTCGAAAAAGGCGCTCTCCGGCGCGAGCGGGCAGCGGAGCGGATTCTTTTCCAGCGAACGGAATGCCTTCAATAGCCCTTCATACCATCGAAGCGCAATTCCTTCCGACTGCTCATTAATCCAAAAATAGGCTTCGCCCGCATCTACTAAGGCTTTGTCGGTCGGCTCGACACGATGATCCCTCATCGCTTTTTCGGGGCGCGAATCTTCTTCCGCATCTCCTTGTCGAACTGGTCGAGCGACATCGTTTTTCCCTGACTGACGGATTCCAATCCTTCCCGCACGGCCTCAATGGTCTCTGCCCGGTCAAGCAACTCAAGCATTCGCTGATAGCTTTCCGCATCCTGCACGATGATCTCTGCTTTACCATTGACTGTGAGGACAAGCGGATTTCCGCTTTTCTTAATCTTCTTCACGTACTCGGTGGTGTTACGTTTGAAGGCAGTGAGCGATTCAATATCTTTTAAGCTAATCATAAACATCCCTCTCCTGGAAAGAGCATACAATAAGATGCTAATTCAACACTCTGTTTTTAGCAAATTTATTTTCACCCGCTGCTAAATCTGGTAATATGGCAAACTAGAAAACCAGGATCAGATCGCAGAACAATTTCGATCTAGTCCTGATTCGTAATTCTGCGTTCTGGTTCGAGGAAAGAGACCTTACAGTTACGAATTATTACTCATGTTACGCAGCGAGAGGCTGCGGATTAAGTTTGACAACTTCAGCATATGCTGCCTTCAGCGCCGACAAATAGATCTTTGACTTGATCGTGAAATGGCCCACGCCGGCCTTGATCTTCAAGGCTTCCAGTTTGACGTAAGCACAAAGGGAAGCAAACAGGTGATTACGTTGAGTAGTCGTCGTCCGGGTCGGCGACTTCTCCAAACTTGCATTCTGCTTCAGAGATTTGTGATAGACCTCGATACTCCATCGTTTTTGATAGAGTTTCGTCTGTTGGTCAAATGAGTGTGTCAAATCGCTTGAGACCAGATCGCGCACGCCTACACCTGAGTCTTCGTTCGTGAAGACCTCTTTGGTCAGAAGCAGTGGAAAGTCCACTGCTTCGAGCCAGATTTGTCGGGTCGTTGCGGCTTCCATCGCAAGCTGGCTGACTGCCACGTATTGACCACGCTTTTTCTCGTCGCCGCCGGCAGCCACCTTGCGGTTCTCTTTGAGCGGCATGACAAACTCTTTATCCAACTGATGCTTGACGAATTTCATGTTCTCCGATGAGGCAAACCACACGTCATTGAGGACATATTTGAACCGCACCTGATTATGCACCGCGACTCTGAGCAACATCCGGTAGCGTTCATTCTTCGTCAGCGCGCTCTTGCGCTTCATCTTTTTAGTTTTCGCGTCCGTGTAGGCGACCGTCTTTGTGACAAGGTCGAAAGCCACGGGCAAAGAGACTTCCCCGGCATGATAGAGCGCCGTCAGGAAGTTAATGCCCTTGACGGTGCGGTCTTGCGAGTGGTCGTAATGCCATGAAACGAGTTCGTTTTCGTCCGTCGAGGGCTTCTCTTCAATCGAGTCGTCAATGATGAGCACGCCCTCCTCTCGTTCGACGGCTCTGACCAAGGGCTTGACGACGCGCCATAAATTGGCGGAAGTCTGTGGCGCGGTGGACAAAAAACGCGTCACTGCATCGTGACTGATTTGATGGTCAAGCAAGCGGGCGAGTCCGGTCGCCGAGGCTTGGCCGAACGAACAGATGAGGTAATCCGTGTAGATGTCCACCATTGATTTGCTCATCGGTCAAGTTTAGCAAGGGCTTCTACTTTGCGTAACATGAGTGAATAATGCTGCGAAAATAATAGAGATATTCGGAGCATTAACGCTGACGAATCGTGATAGAAAGTTATTGCTTCGTACCAAAATAGAATCAAAGTTGCTGACCACTATACCTAAACGGAACCGAGAACCTGCCCGATGACCCGTTGTAATAGTCTAACAGCATGGTGCGCGGGGTCTACTGGTTTAGTAGTGGATAGGAAAATTTCCTCTGCTCCTAACAGCATGGTGCGCGGGGTCTACTGGATATTTATTTTAAACCTAATGTGTGACTCTTTTTAGGCCGAGACCAGACCATCAAGGTCTAACGGGTCACGCCCCAGTTGCAAGTTTAGAAAGACGATGACCGTATGTGCCAAGACTTTGCGAATCAAGCGATGTTGAAAATGCCACAAGTCATGCACCCGAATCTTTGCTACGGCAAAGCGTTCGGTTAAGTGCGAGCCGACAGTTTCCACGATTTTACGAATCCGTGAGCAGAACTTTCGGAGAGCTTTGGGATGTTCTTCTTTCATGTTTGATCTGGCAGGAGTTAGGATTTTCACTCCGTATCGGTCAAACAAAAGTGGTTGACGAAATGGATCAATAAAGCCTTTGTCTGCCGGACACAGACCGCTGAAGCCTTCGACCAAAGCGTTGGTGTGATTGACATCATGGGCGCGTGCCGGGAGCAAGGGAAAGTGCGTAATCATTCCAATTGAAGAGACTCTCAAGCCTAATTTGAAGCCGTAATAATCCAGCTTCTTGGCTGCACAATGCGAGTAATCGGCCAGAGTTTTGAAACAGCGGTCACTTCGGGCGCGCGTGTAAGTACACACCGGCAGCGGCAAGGTGTCAATCACCTGGATAGGGGTTGTAGTTTGTCCACTGCGCTCGATGATAAGTTGCCAGATAGCAGTTTTAACCTGCCACAGATTGGCTGCCTGGCGAACAAAGGCGGGGCGGTCACGCAAAGCAGGAAAGAATGGTTGATAGTGGCTGTGAAAATAGTCGAAGAGGTCTTTATCCGTGTGAAGTTTGAAGTAAGCTCCACAGATTTCCATCGTGATGACTTCTTCATCCGTGAGGGCTGGCGCAAATCCACCTCGTCTGATTGGATAATGTTCTTTCACAGTTTTGTAGGTTGCGACTACCAAACAATACACAGTAATGATAAAAGTGTCTCTGTCCATTGAACTGCTCCTTTGCTGAAAAGCTTGGTTTCGTCACCAGCTATTCTACAGAGGTTTCAGTTCAATGGATGTCTTACAAAGAGTCACACATTAGGTTTTATTAGTATGTCTTCAGGTCTAAGAACCTCTCATATTGCTGAGAGCTTAATGCTGACGGGCAGCGTTACACCATAGATTTCGAGATGATAATGGCGACAGTGTCGGCAATGATGCGAAGCGGATG
>JACCVS010000064.1 GCA_013698055.1 Acidobacteriota bacterium | reverse complement strand
ATCCCGGCGGGCGCAGAAGTGATTGATCTCGGCAGCGCGATGGTCTTGCCGGGATTGATTGACAGTCACACGCACTTGTTAATGAACTATAGCGACGCGATTGGCGGCGATGACTCGAACATGATCTTGACCGTGACGCAGATGAGTACGGCCAAGCGCGCACTGCTCGGCGCGAAGATGGGGCTTGAGGATTTGGAAGCGGGCATCACGACCGTAAGAGACCTCGGCAATTCGGGCTACAACGGGGATGTCGCGCTGCGTGATGCGATCAGGTCGGGCTGGGTGATTGGTCCTCGTGTCTTTGCTTCGACCCGCGCGCTCTCGGCAGCGGGCGGACAGTTTGGCAATGTCTCTGCCGACACGCAAAAGATCATCGAGCAGGAGTACGTCGCAATCAGCGGCGTTGAAGAAGCCCGCCGCGCCGTCCGCCAGGCTTTTTATGATGGAGCAGATTTAATCAAGGTCATTGTCAACACAGGGCCGCGCGTCCTCTCGCTCGAAGAGTTAAAGGTGATTGTCGAAGAGGCGCATCGCGTGGGGCGCAAGGTGTCGGCGCACGCCATCGGAGATCAGGCGACACGGATTTCCGCCGAGGCTGGCGTTGATTCGATAGAACATGCTTATACCATTCCTGATGATGCGCTCAAGATGATGGCCGAGAAAAAGATTTTCCTCGTTCCGACAGACTTTCCAGCGGAGTATTATCTTCCTCCGAATCTCTCGCCTGAACAAAAGCAGCAGCGTTTGGAAGGAATCAAAGGGTTCACGGGTGGTAGCCGCTCGCGTCTGGCGCGCGCCGTCAAAGCAGGGGTTCGCATCGCCGCCGGGTCAGACTCTTACTACGCGAAACCCGGCATGACGCGTGGGCAAACGAGCCTTCTGATGTTTCGAGCTTACAGCGAGGCCGGGATGACGCCGCTGGAAATCATTCGCGCCGCGACCATCAACGGATCGGATTTGCTCGCGGGCGAGCGCTCATTGATCGGCTCAATCGAGAAAGGCAAGTTCGCAGATTTAATCGCGGTGACGGGCGACCCGCTGAAAGATATCACGGAGCTTGAGCATGTTCGCTTCGTGATGAAAGGCGGCAAGGTTATCAAGAACGACGTCAGCAGCACCAAATAACCATCAACGCCGGTGCGCCGAAAGGAGAATGTAATGACAGGCGAAGAAATGGAACGCGCAATTGAGTTTCTATTGCAGAGTCAGGCTAACTTTGAAGCCAGGTTAGAGCGGAACCAAGCTGACTTTGAAACCCGGCTGCAACAGACTGAAGCCAGGCTAGAACGCCTTGAAACTGGACTGGAGCAGACTAATCAGCAGGTCGCTGAAACGAGCAGGCAGTTACAGGTTTATGCGGAGACGCAAACTGAATTCATCCAGATCGTTACTACTACAATGCAGGGACTGGCGGCGGCTCAGAGCCGCACGGATGAACGTCTGGTGCAAACTGATGAGCGCCTTAATAATCTTGCCGGTCTTGTGGAGCGTATCATTACTGAAGGCCGCAACGGGCACGCATGAGAATGTGCTATAAAATTCAGAGGAGACAAATAAAACGTGGACGAATTACTGACAAAAGAGAATCTTGAATATCGTGCAGTGGCGCGCGAGATCGCAGATAAGTATGTGCGCCCGGTGGCGGCTGAGCTTGACCGGACGGCTGAGTACCCGTGGTCGGTCGTGCGTGCGTTGCAGGACGCGGGGTTGATGGGCGTCTGGATTCCAAAGGAATACGGCGGGCGCGGCGGCGGCGTGATGAATTTGTGCATCGTCGTCGAGGAATTGTCGAAGGCTTGCGGCGGTGTCGGCGTCACTTACGCCGTCAATGCGCTCGCGTCGTTCCCGATCATCGTCGGCGGAACCGAAGAACAGAAGCAGAAGTATCTGCCGGATGTGGCGCAGGGGAAAACTTTGATGGCCTTCGGATTGTCAGAGAAGGCTTCGGGGTCTGACGCCGGAAGCCTGACGGCTCGCGCGGAGAAGCGCGACGACTTTTATGTTCTGAACGGCGATAAGAAATGGAACACGAACGGAAACGCGGCACAGCTTTATTCCATCTTCTGCTCGACGAATCCTGACAGGGGCGGCAGAGGCGTCTCCGCGCTGCTGGTCGAAAAGGGAACCGAGGGTTTCGAGATCGGCAAGAAGGAAGATTTGATGGGCATTCGCTGCGTGCCCGTGCATGAGCTTCATTTCAAAGATTGTTTTATTCCGCAGGAGAATCTGCTCGGCGGGAAAGAAGGCTACGGCTTCAAGCACGCGATGATGACGCTTGATCTGGCCCGACCGGGCGTGGCGGCGCAGGCTCTCGGGCTGGCCGCTGGCGCGCTTGATTTGGCGGTTGAATACACGATGAAGCGCCAGCAGTTCGGGCAATCGGTTGCTTCGTTTCAGGGCATTCAATGGATGCTCGCGGACATGGCGACGAAGGTTGAGGCCGCGCGCCAGCTTGTGTATGCGTCGGCGCGGGCGATTGACGCGGGCGCGAAGAACGTCTCGAAGCTCGCGGCAATGGGCAAAGTCTTTGCGACGGACGTGGCGATGAGTGTCACGACCGACGCCGTGCAGCTTTTCGGCGGTTACGGCTATTGCAAGGATTACCCGATTGAGAAATACATGCGCGACGCCAAGATCACGCAGATTTATGAAGGCACGAACCAGATTCAGCGTCTCGTGATAGGTCGCAGCTTGATTAAAGAAGCCGCTGCCGGGCAGCCGCGAGCCGAAGCTGCCGAAGCATAG
>JACCVS010000062.1 GCA_013698055.1 Acidobacteriota bacterium | reverse complement strand
TTGCTATACATACCGGAGGCTGGTTAGGTGTTGGAAACGATAGCACCTATAATCACGCGGATTGTTTCAACAAATTTCCCTTTCCTGATTGCACCGAACAACAAAAGGCACGCATCCGTGAGCTTGGCGAACAACTCGACGCGCACCGCAAACGCCAGCAGGCGTTGCACTCGTCGCTCACCATCACGGAGATGTACAACGTCCTTGCCAAACTGCGCTCCGGTGAACAGTTGAACGATAAAGACCGCGCCATTCACGAACAGGGCTTAATCTCCATTCTCAGGCAGCTTCACGACGACCTCGACCGGGCGGTCTTCGACGCTTACGGCTGGCCTTCGTCTCTCGCCGACGAAGAGATTTTAGAGCGGCTCGTCAGCCTCAATGCCGAGCGTGCGGAGGAAGAACGCACCGGCCTTGTGCGCTGGCTGCGTCCCGAATACCAGCGCCCCGTGGAGGGAACGCCCGCGACCTTCGGCAAAGCACTTGAGGCTGCCTCAACGCCCGCCGCAAAGAAGGAAGCAAATCTCGTCTGGCCGAAGAACATTCCTGAACAGGCACGCGCCGTGCGCCAGGCGCTTGCCGCCGCCGCGGGTGTCGTGACGCCTCAGCAATTGACTAAAAGATTTGCCCGCGCCAACGCCTCGCGTGTCGAAGAGCTTTTGCAAACGCTCGTCTCGCTCGGACAGGCGCGAGAGGTGGAAGAAGGACGCTTTGTCGTGTAAAATCACCGCGCTTGACCAGTGATTTCATCCGGCTAAAAGCAAGCACTGGCTATCCCTTAATTTCCCTCGGGTTGATCTTTTTTCCTCGCAATTCGCGCGTTAGTCAATGAAGGCAATCATCACTGGTTTTCCCGCATTGGCTAATTTATTTGACAGATTTTGAAGGAGGTTCCCCACCATGTTTGCATCAACCGGATTGCGCCGGAGAGCGCTCGTTCTCACAATCATTCTGACGGCTGGCTTCTCTTCTCTGGCACACGCTCAGAAAAAACCGAAAGCGCCAGCGCCGACAGGTACACCAATCGCCTGGCGCGACCCCGGCGATATTGCCGCGCGCGATCTACGCCATGGCCCCGGCTCGGCTGAACTCGCGCCCCAGGCACCGTTCACCTTCATCTCGGAGAGCAAGATAGGCGCGTCGCCCAAGTTCAAGGTGAAGGACGCGCGCGGCGTCACGTGGTCAGTGAAGATGGGACCGGAGGCGCAGGCCGAAACCGTCGCGACCCGCCTGGTGTGGGCAATGGGCTACTTCGCCGACGAGGCATATCACCTCGACCGCATAGAGGTTCAGAACCTGCCCCGCCTCGCGCGCGGACAGGAGTTCCAGTCAGGCAACGCCGTGCGCGACGTGCGGATGGAGCCGAGGCGCGCCGACGTTAAACGCGGCGCGATCTGGGACTGGCTGGAGAATCCCTTCGTCGGGCAGCGTGAATTCAACGGCTTGAAAGTCCTGATGGTGCTGGTCGCCAACTATGACACCAGGCTCGATAACAATCAGATTTACTACGGAAAGAATTCCGAGACCGGCGTGATGGAAGCGCGCTACGTCGTCACGGACATTGGGGCGACGCTCGGCAAAGTAGGGGGACTGGGCGGCAAGCGCTCGAAGAACGTGCTGGAAGATTTCCGCTCAAGCAAGTTCATCGAAACCGTCGAGAACGGCATGGTTAATTTTGATTACCACACGAAGCCGAAGGGCGCGGGCGGTTTCGCCTCGGTGTTCAATCCCGGCTACGGAAAGCGTCAGGCCAATAAGGAGAAAGCCATGCGCAGCCTTCCCGTGGAAGACGTGCGCTGGATCGGCTCGATGCTCGCGCGCCTGAGCGACGAACAGTTGCGCGACGCCTTCCGCGCGGCGCACTATGACAACGCCACCATGGAAGGATACATCTCAGTGTTGCGCGGACGCATTAACCAGCTCAAGCAACTGCCGTCGTCAGCGCCAAGCGCTATGGGACAGAAATAAGGAAGTAAAGGATCAACCGAACGATGAAGCAGAGCAATCCCGCAATTGTGAGAAGTCGCCTGTGGCTCGTTGCCTTAGCCGCCGTGCTTGCACTGACAAGCATGGCGGCTTCGGTCACGCAGACGAGGACTACGGCAGGAATCGAAAACTTCGGTAAGGTGAACGAAAACTATTACCGTGGCGCGCAGCCCGACGCTGCCGGATTTGCCGAGTTGAAGCGAATGGGCATCAAGACGGTGATTGACCTGCGGAAGGACAGCGTGCGCGAAGAGCCGGAATGGGTGCGCGCCGCAGAGATGCAATATGTCAACATCCCTATGAAGGCCAGCACCCCGGCGACGGAAGAACAGGCCGAATACTTTCTGAAACTCGTCAACGTTCCCAAGAACTGGCCGGTCTATGTTCACTGCAAAGGCGGGCGGCATCGCACGGGCGCGCTGACGGGAATTTACCGGATCACGCACGATGGCTGGACGGCTGACCAGGTCTACAAGGAGATGAAGGAGTACGATTTTGAAAGCGGTTTCTTCGGCGGCCCCACGGCGCAGAAAAAGTAT
>JACCVS010000131.1 GCA_013698055.1 Acidobacteriota bacterium | reverse complement strand
CGGAAAGCTCAACACAGTCGCATCAGCGAAGAGGTAGCCTCCCGAGACGGTCAACTGATTCGTCAGGCGCGCGTCCCATTCAACTTCAATGCCGCGCGAGCGGGTGCGTCCGAGGTTCTGGCGTTGTCTGGTGATGAGATTTGGCGCGACAGTCAAAGTGACGTTAGCGACTGGCAGCGCGATTTCTGTCCAGAAGAACGATCCGCGCACATTCAGTTTTTGATTAAAAGAACTGAAGTTCGCGCCCGCCTCTCCACTGTTGAGTCGTTCGGCGCGAAGGTTTTCGTTGGCCAGCGTGAGAACATCACCGACGCGGAAACTCCTGTACAACTCGTTAAGTGTCGGCTGGCGAAAGGCGCGCGTCGCGGATGCGTAAAGCGAAAGTTTGTCAGCAGGTTTATAAAGCAGTGAGATATGGGGGCTAAACGCTGTTTCGCCGCGATCAGGGAAAGTGATGTTGCTCGCCGGGGCAGATGAAAATGGGCGCGCTGCCGAAAGCGCATCGTAGTTGCGCCAACGGTCAAGGCGCGCTCCGGCTGTGATGAACAGAGTTGGAGTTAAACGAACGATGTCTTCAAAGAATAACCCAATGGTTCGCTCGCGCCCGCCCGCGCCGACGAGTGATGTCGGTCGCCCGGCAACGTAAACAATCTCGTCGCTCGCGCCGCGCACCTCACGCGCTTCGAGTCCGGCGATGAAAGTTTGCCTCTTCAAGACTGCGCGCGACCACTGAATCGAAAAGCCTGTTGATTGCGCTGGAACACGCTGGACGCGCGTCAGTGTTTCAAGGCTACGGGTGGAATTGACGGCGGAGAAAATCTGGTCATAGACCTGTGTCCCGCCGTAAGCCCGCAAGGTGAACGCGCCCGCTTGCGGAGTTTGCCAGTCGCCGCCGACAGCAAACTGGCGGATGTGCGTGCGATTAATCTGAAGCGGCGTGCCGTTGGAACGCGATTCGCCAAAGAAGGAAGCGGCGGCGAAGACCTTTGCCGTGCTAGAAAGCTCACGCTCAAGTTTCAATCTGGCGACGGCGTTCCGCGAGTTGGCTGGAACATCCACACGGCCACGCTCGCGCTCGTCAACGATAATGTATCCATCCGTATGGAATGTCTCTGCGCTGATGCTCGCGCCCCAGCGACCTTTGCGACCGGCAGCGAAGAGAGAGGCATCCGCCGTTTGTTGATTCCCGTATGAAGTTTCAAAAAGTAAGACGGGCGAGCGTGCTTCGCGCGTGAAGATATTGATGACGCCGCCGAGCGCCGCGCTGCCGTAGAGATGAGACGCTCCGCCGCGCAGCACCTCGATGCTATTGATAGAGGTGCGCGGAACACGGCTCCAGTAAATCCATCCGCCGAAAGGATCGTTGAGCGGGATGCCATCGGCCAAGACGACCGCGCGGCTTGCTCCGCTTGCGCCCGTGCCGCGCAATGAGACTCCCTGTGAGGTCGGATTCGCCGTGCGGCTGCCAGACCTGCGGAAAAGACTGAAGCCGGGCACTTGCCGAAGCGTGTCGTCGAGCGTGATGGCAGCGGTCGTCAAAATCTCCTCAGAGGGGATGGAGGTGATGCTCGCGGCGGTGTCTCCGAGTCGTGTCTCCGTGCGCGTCGCGGTCACGGTAACTTGCTCTGAGATCGGAGAGGGAGCGAGCGTGATTTTCAGTTCAGGTGAGTTCGTTTGAAGCGTATTCAGCCTGCTCTCGAAATTAGCGAAGCCCTGAGCGCGAACTAACAATATCGTGTCCAGTGTGGTTGCGACATTTAACCTGAAGCGTCCATCGGAGTTCGATGTTGCTTCCGCAATGATGACAGGCCCGTTTCTCAAAGTGATCTGGGCGCGTGCGATTGGCGCGCTTGTTTGATCCTGAATAACGCCTTCGAGTTCACTGATAGAGGATTCTGCGCTGGATGTCGTCAAGCAGAGAAGCACCAAGAGCACGCACGTAAAGATACGAGCGGAGTTAAAGGGAAGTGTTTTTGAATGAAGATTGATGATAGATTTTTGACTCGGCATAACGGCGCTGCTGCCGGAATTGGCTACAAGCTGATTCAGGTTTTATCGTGGGGAGCGGTTTTTCCTGCGAACGTAGTAAACCACACCCGCGTGGTCATCAGTAAAGAGAAAAGCATCCGGCCCCATCCGCATTATATCCGCGGGGCGGCCATGAAGTGTGCCGTTATGCACGAAGCCGCTGATGAAGTCTTCGACGCGCGCACCCTTCTTCACGCGCACGATGGTATGGCCGTGATTCATTTTGTGATCAGACGAGCCGTGCAGGGCGACGAGAAAATAGTTCTTGAGGCTCGATGAGGAATTGCCGGAATCGAAAAACTCTAGCCCAAGCGGCGAGCTGTGCGCTGTGAAAGAGGCGTAAGCCGATGGCACATTTTTGCAATTGATCTTCTTCGCTGAAGCCTGGAATTGTGGGTCGGCATAGATTCTGGATTGCTGTTGATAGCAGTAAGGCCAGCCGTAGTTCAAGCCCTGACGAACGGTGTACATCGTGTCAGACGGCTTGTCATTGCCGAGATGGTCTGCGCCCATGTTGGTGGCGAACAGTTGCGCGCCGACCCATTTGAGGCCGACGGCGTTTCGCAAGCCTTTGGCATAAACCTTTCGATTCGAGCCGTCCGCGTTCATCTCAATCACGGTTGCCCTGATCTCTTCCTTCTCCTCGCACGAGTTGCAACTGCTGCCGACTGAAACATACAGCTTGCCGCTGGGGCTGAACGCGATGGTGCGCGTCAGATGCCAGCCGCCGTATTTGTAGCTCAATCCGTAGTCGGGAAATTCTGCCAGCACCTGTGGCCTTCCCGTCGGAGCGTTGTCGCCGTTGCGATACCTGTAACGAACCAACCGGTCTGTCAGCGCAAGATAAAACCACGTGTTGCCCGCATCGTCCGTGTGAAAGCAGATACTGTTGGGATTGCGAAGATTTGTCATGTAAGGCGTGACTTTGTCGAAGCGACCGCGTCGCTCATCGAAATCTTCGAGAACATAAACCGAGCCTCTTTTGTTGTCAGTGAGATTGAACATGTCCGTGACGAAGACGCGATTGTCAGGACTCTTCGTCATGAACCGGAGCCGCTTCAAGCCTTCGGCAGCGACCATGATCTC